>JAJZEG010000172.1 GCA_021828605.1 Pseudomonadota bacterium
ATATAGTCAGGCGCCAATGTAATCATCATGAACGATTTTGCCTCCGACATGCGCGCGGCAAGGAAGGATCAAATACCGCCGCCATCTGACGCGGCTTATAGCGATGCCCCGTTGATCAGCCAAGCCACCCAGGACGCTCTTCATGATCCAGTCATGATTTTTCCAGTAAGGCGGCGCGCACGCAACGCCGCCGTGCCAATTCGACTTGCCCGCGCAGTCTGATTTGCGCCAAAATCGCCGCCAAAGTCGGGTCCGCAGGCGCGTTCATCTCGCCCAACGCCCGATCTAATCGGCAAAACTGCGCCTCAAGCCCGGGACCCGATTCGTCCAGCAACCCGAGTTGGATCGACTGCAGCGCCGCCAGCACCTGTTCGCCGTCCCGCCGCGCTCGTCGATCACGACGCTCGGGCGCCGCATCGTCCTGCAACGACAAAAAACCGCTCAGGCCCAAAAGAGCCACCTCTGGTGTCGCTACATTTGTGGGTTGGTTAATCTGAAACCTGCCAACCGCCCGGGATTTACCCGCAACCGCCGTCCGTAGCCGCTCGACCGAGCGCACCCCCACCACGCCACTCATCACCAACACCCATCAAATTGTTCTAGTCTTGTGATCATCAGGGCAATTTAGCGGTAAATTGTTAACTTTTCCCTGCCATAACCAAGAAGTCATGCGAAAAATATTATCTGCCGCCGCTTTGCCGCACGCCTTCTGGTCCGTCATCCTCGCGATGACCTTATTCCTGCTTGGCGTCACCGCCGGATCGGCTCAAGCCCAGGTTCGGATCAAGGACATCACCGACATTCAGGGCATTCGCAACAACCAGCTGGTCGGGTACGGGTTGGTCGTCGGGCTGAATGGCACCGGTGACTCGCTGAATAATTCCATTTTCACCAAACAATCCTTGATCGGCATGCTGGAGCGCCTTGGCGTCAACACCCAAGACCAAGCGGCGCAGTTGCAAACCAAAGACGTCGCCGCCGTGATGGTAACGGCCAATCTCCAAGCCTTCACCCATAGTGGCGAACAGATCGATGTCACTGTCTCCGCTTTGGGCGATGCCACCAATCTGACCGGCGGAACCTTGCTGGTGACCCCTCTCCTCGGCGCCGATGGTCAAGTCTATGCCGTGGCCCAGGGGTCGTTGGTCACCGGCGCCATCGCGGCGCAAGGTGCCAATGCCTCGTTCACCCAAGGCGTGCCCACGGTCGGACGGATAACCAATGGCGCGATCGTCGAACGGTCGGTCAATTTCAATCTCGCCGGCGAAACCGATCCAAAACTGGAATTGCGCAATCCCGATTTCAACACCGCCGCGCGCATCGCGCGGGCGATCAATCAACAGCTTGGCGGCGATCTGGCTACCGTCAATGACCCGCGCACCATCACCCTCGATCTTCCCAAGGGTGCCGTCGTCTCGGATCTCACCGCGATTGAGGATTTGCGGGTCAAACCCTCAACGCCCGCAACCGTGGTGGTCGATGAATCGACCGGCACCATTGTTATGGGCGCCAATGTTCGGATCAGCACCGTTGCCATCGCCCAGGGCGACCTCACGGTGCGGGTGACCAACACCCCCGAGGTCAGTCAGCCCAACGCCTTCGGCGCCGGGAAAACGGTCACCACCGCACAAACCACGATTTCAGTGAGCAAAGGCAAAGGAAAACGGATGGATATCCTCTCAGGCGGCGTTAGCTTGCGCGAGCTGGTGGCCGGACTCAATTCGCTCGGCGTCGCGCCGCACGACATGATCGGCATTCTCCAGGCGATCAAAGCGGATGGGGCCTTGCAAGCCAAGCTGGTGGTCGAATGATCCGGCCCGTCGCCGCCCCCACCAACCGGCTGCGCGCTCCGGCACAAACGCCGCAGGCGATCCGTGCCGAAGCGCATAAATTCGAAGCCATGGCCATCGCTCAATTCCTTAAACCGATGTTTCGCACCATGGGCCATGCCGAAGCGCCGTTCGGTGCCGGCAAACAGTTCAAAGCCTTTCAGCCGATTTTTTTGCACGCCATCGCCAGCGACATGGAAGCACGGGGCGGCCTCGGTCTCGCCCCGGCCATCGAGTCCTCCCTCACCGAATCCGCCCATCTAACCTCGGCAAAACCCTAACCTAAGGTCGTCAAAATGAACCAAATCGCACTCCGAACCCTTACCGAAACGGCAGACATTCTCACCGCGTGCCTTGATCGCGAAACGGCGGCTCTCACCGCGCAAAATTGGGTGGCACTGACCGAAACGCAGGACGCTAAGCGCCAAGCCGTTAGCCAATTCGAGGCCGCCTGGACCACCGCGACCGGGGCTGACGGGTTCGATGAACCCTTTCTGGTGGACGCACTCCAACCAATTTGGGAACGGCTTGATTGTGCCGTGAATAAAAATCTCGACTGTCTGATTCGCGCCATCACCACCCAGGATCAGGTCATCGCCACCGTGCTGCATGCGCTCGATGATGATGCAGAAGTGACCAATTACGCCGCCGGACTACACAAACCCACCCGCCCCGTCGCCTTGACAACGCGTGCCTGAATTTTGCCTCACCCGCCTGATTCGTGGCATTCATGCCTGATGCATCTCACCTTGATCACCGAGGCGCCATTCAGCGCCATCTCCGGCGCCTCACTCTATCATCAACGCGTGCTGGCCGACTATCGGCGCGCTGGCGACCAGATCGATATTATCGCGCTCGACCAGCAAGCTGCGCCGACCATCGCTGACCAAATCGCGCCCGCCTCCCTCATCCTGGTCGAAGCCAGCGCCTTGCGCTGGCTTAATGACGCCATCCCCCCCCTGCAACAGCGCGGAGCCAGCGTGCTGGTCCATCATCCCAGCGCCCTTGAACCGGGCACGCCCGAGAGCGAACGCGCGGCCCTCAAAACCCTCGAACGCAAATTTCTCCCCGGATTTCGCCAAGTGATCGCCGCCAGCACGCCGATCGCCGAGCGCCTCGCCCACGAATTTTGCGTCGATCCCGGTCAAATCACCGTCATCACCCCCGGCACCGACCCCCAACCATGCCGCAGCCTCGATCCCACCGCACCCGATGGCGGACCCTGCACCCTGCTCAGCCTGGGCACCTTGGTACCCCGCAAAGGGCACGAGATCTTAATCCAGGCTCTGGCCAGTTTGCGCGACCTCGATTGGCACCTGATCCTGGCGGGCGCCCCCCGCGACCCGATTTACCAAAGAAAAATAATAAATTTAATCAGCGATTTATCACTCACTGACCGTATTTCAATGCGCCCGGCGCTCTCAGGCGAGGCGCTCGAAGCCGCTTGGAACCAGGCTGATCTGTTCGCGCTCGCAACCCGGTTCGAAGGCTATGGCATGGCCATTGCCGAGGCAATCGCACGCGGTTTGCCGGTCGCCATCACCGCTGGCGGCGCAGCCGGCCATCTGGTACCGCCCACCTGTGGCATTATCGCGCCGGTTGACGATATCGCGCAATTCGCCAAAGCACTCCGCCGCCTGATTTTCAGCCCGTCGCTCCGTGCCAAACTCGGGGTCGAGGCTTATCATCATGCGCAAAGCCTGCCGACCTGGCCGACCCAGGCCGCGCGCCTGCGCGCCGCGCTGATCTGACCAGTCGACATGTTATTGCGCAGCAATGCCGGTTTCGCTACCTGTATCGTATGGATCGGAATGGTATCATGAAGTTTAAAGTCGCCGTCGTCGGCGCGACCGGCGCTGTCGGGCGTGAGATGTTGAAAACATTGGCAGAACGGGCGTTTCCCGTGCGCGAAATTATCGCCCTGGCCTCGCCCCGTTCGGCGGGTCAGCGCGTCAGCTTTGGCGAAGACCAAGTTCTCACCGTCCAGAACCTGGAAACCTTCGATTTCACCGGCACTGATTTCGCGCTGTTCTCGCCCGGTGCGGCGGTCTCCGCCATCCACGCGCCGCGCGCCGCCGCGTCAGGCTGCATCGTGATCGATAATACCAGCCATTTTCGGATGGACCCCGATGTTCCTCTGGTCGTTCCCGAGGTCAATCCCGAAGCTTTGGACAAGTTTGCCGCGCGCGCCAACTGGCGCCGGATTATCGCCAACCCAAACTGTTCAACCATCCAAATGGTCGTCGCCCTCAAACCCTTGCATGATCGGTTCAAGGTGCAGCGCGTCGTCGTCGCCACCTATCAATCGGTGTCAGGTGCCGGCAAAGAGGGTATGGACGAGCTGGAACGCTCCACCAAAGCCACTTATGTCAATGATTACAACAAGCCGGAAATCTTCACCAAACCAATCGCCTTCAACGTCATCCCGCATATTGATCTGTTCATGGATGATGGCGCGACCAAGGAGGAATGGAAAATGGCGGTCGAGACCCGCAAAATTCTCGACCCGGATATCGCCGTCATCGCCACCTGCGTGCGGGTGCCGGTCTTTATCAGCCATGCCGAGGCGGTTCATGTGGAGTTCGCCCGCCCTGCCCCGCTCGAAGCCGCCCGCAGCGCCCTGCGCGGCGCGCCCGGCGTGATCCTGTTCGATGAGCGCGATGATGGCGGCTATATCACGCCCGCCGAAGCGCAAGGCGAGGATGCGGTCTATGTGTCGCGCCTGCGCACCGACGCGACGGTGCCGCACGGTCTCGCTTTCTGGTGCGTGGCCGATAATTTGCGCAAAGGGGCCGCGCTCAACGCCGTGCAGATCGCCGAAACCCTGGTTGCACGCGGTCTCCTGGTCAAGCACGCGGCGTAACCATCCCCGCCGCAACCGACCAGATCGCCGCCTTATTCTGCCAAATGCCGGTTTCAGTCGCGGTGCAAAAAACCTGCATCGGCCCGGCCAGCACATGGTCCCGTAGCGCCTCTTGCCGTGCCTGATCCAAATGCACAAACGGCTCATCGAGCAGTAATATTGGCGGTGAACCGCGCCAATCATGCACCAAAGCGGCGTGACCCAGAATAATCGCCACCAGCATCGCCCGCTGCTCACCGGTCGAGGCCAATGACGCCGCCGCCCCTTGCCAATCAGCGATCAACACATCCGCCCGTTGCGGCGAAAGCGGCACGCTGCCTGACCCGCGCTGCGCGGCCAGGCGCGCCCGCAACTGATCTTCAACCTCAACCGCCGGATGCTCGGCCAATAGCGCGCCAATCGCGCAGGCCAATCCCAGCCGAGCGGGCGGAAACACGGATCGGCCAACACCCCCCGCCATCACCGCATTCAGCCGCGCGATCAAATCCAACCGCGCCGCCGTCATCGCCACCGCATGGCGGGCCATTTGATCCTCTAAAATACCGCACCAAACCAGATCAAACCGCCCTTGCTCCAGCAACCGAGCGCGATGCGCCGCCGCCGCCTCGAACGCAGTAACCTCGCGCGCATGGCCCGGCTCTAAGGCCAGGGTCAACCGATCCAAAAAGCGCCGCCGCGCCGATGCCCCTTCGGTAAATAGCCGGTCCATCTGCGGCGTCAGCCATACCGCACTGAACAAGGCCGCCGCCTCGGTGCCCGACGCCGGTTGCCCCTCCAGAAAAAATTTGCGCCGCTCGCGTTCAGCGCCACCGACCGAACTGCTGAGTTCGACCCGCTCGCTGGAGGCGCCCAGCGCACCTAAAACTCCGCCAATGGCAAAGCCCCCACCGGCATCCGGCGCGATCCGCGCCAACTCGGCGAACTTCGCACCGCGCAACCCGCGCCCTGGTGCGAGCAGCGAAATCGCTTCAAGCAAATTGGTTTTGCCCGCGCCATTCGGCCCGACCAGCACAGCAACCCGCGCCTCAATCGCCCAATCCAGCACCGCATACGAACGGAAATCAACCAGCCGCAGCGTCGCCAGACGGGTCAAGGGTGCATCACACCCGCATCGGCATCAGCACGAATACCGCACTCAAATCGCCCGCATCGCGCACCAAAGTCGGCGTTGCGCCATCGGCGAAGCAAAATTCCACATCGCCGGAAATTTGTTCCGCCACGTCGTTCAAATAGCGCGACTGAAACCCGATTTCGATTGGAATCGAATCGTAATGCACCTGCCCCGATTCCAACTCTTCGGTCGCCGTACCCTGCTCGGGGCTGGTGGCGGACAACACCAACATATCCCGCCCAACCGATAATTTAATCGGTCGATTACGCTCATTGGAAATTGCCGAAACCCGGGCAACCGCCGCAGTGAAATCCTTTTTATCGACGCGCAGGATTTTATCGTTACCCACCGGGATCACCCGGCTGTAATCGGGATAGGTGCCGTCGATCAGCTTGCTGGTCATGCGCATCGTGCCGAATTCAAACTGAATCCGCGTCTCCGAGAGTGACACACCAATCTCACCCGTCGATTCGTCCAGCAATTTACGCACTTCATTGACCGTCTTGCGCGGAATAATCACCCCCGGCATGCCCGCCGCCCCTTCCGGCAACGGCTCCTCGACCCGTGCAAGCCGATGCCCATCGGTCGCGACCGCCCGCAACACCGGCGCCCCATCGGTTTCGGTCACATGGACGTAAATCCCGTTCAAATAATACCGGGTTTCCTCGGTCGAGATCGCGAATTTGGTCCGATCGATCAAGCCACGCAGCGCCTGGGCCGGAATCGCAAAGCGATGGCTCAACTTACCCGCATCGAGCTTGGGGAACTCATCGGTCGGCAGCACCACCAAATTCGTCGCATAACGCCCGGCGCGCAGCGCGAGTGGCGCATCGCCACCGGGATGATCAAGCTCAATGGTCGCGCCCTCCTGTTGGCGGCGCACAATTTCATACAAGGTCGCCGCCGGGGCGGTCACCGCGCCATCGCGCACGGTGGTCGCCGGGATTTCCTCAATGAGCGCAATTTCCAAATCGGTGGCGGCAATCGTCAATCGCCCCTCGCGCACCGAGAGCAGCACATTCGCCAATATCGGGATGGTGTTACGGCGCTCAACAATATTCTGCACATGGGCCAAAGCCTTGAGCAAGGTCGCGCGTTCTGCCTTGAACTTCATGATGTCCTTCCAGTCTACCCGGCCGGCAGCCGGCCTTGTCTTTAAGCCTCGGTCTCACGCATAGCGCAGATTCGCGCCAGACTGTACAGGGCCAACCCCGCCTCTTCATCAAATCGCCATCCAGCGGCGCGTGACAGGGCGCATCACAGTTGATAAGCCCATGAAGGTGGGTGGCTATGCTGCTCACGCTCGTTATATTTCCCCAACCGGATCATTTCTGGAGCGCCCATGTCGAGCATCGCCCCGCCCGCCTTGATCCATGGACGGCGCCTGCCCAACATATGGGATGCGGCCGCCATCGTCGTGGTTTTAGCCATTTTGATCGGCGTCGCCGACGTCGCGCAAGGCACCCTCGCACCGCTCGCCAGCGTGCAGGCCACCGCAATTCATCTGAACCCGGCCTACCTGCCCGGCTATGCCCTGCGCACCACCTTGCGCATGTTCGCCGCCCTGCTCGCCTCGCTGATTTTCACCTTCACCATCGCCACTCTGGCCGCCAAAAACCGCCGGGCGGCGATTGTCATCATCCCGATGCTCGATGTGCTGCAATCCGTGCCCATCCTCGGCTTTCTCTCGTTCACCGTGCTGTTTTTTCTCCATTTATTTCCCGGCCAGGAAGTCGGCGCCGAACTCGCCGCGGTATTTGCGATTTTCACCAGCCAAGCCTGGAACATGACCTTCAGCTTCTATCAATCCCTGACCACCGAACCCGCCGACCTCGATGAGGCCTGTCGCAGCTTCGGCCTCTCGCCCTGGCAGCGTTTCTGGCGGCTCGATGTCCCATTCGCGGTGCCGGGCCTGGTTTGGAACACCATGCTGTCAATGTCGGGCGGTTGGTTTTTTGTGGTCGCCGCCGAAGCCATCACGGTGGGCAACACCACTTTTACCCTCCCCGGCATCGGCTCTTATGTCGCCGTCGCCCTGGTTCACCGCGATCTACTGGCCATCTCATACGCGGTGATCGCGATGTTGGTGGTCATTTTACTCTATGACCAGCTGCTGTTCCGCCCGCTGGTCGCCTGGTCGGGCAAATTCCGGTTCGAGACCGTGCAATCCGCCGCCAGCAGCGAACCCTGGGTGCTGAAATTGCTCCGCCGCACCTTCCTGCTCCGCCAAATCGGCGGCTGGATCGGTGATCGGGTCGCGGTGATCGGGCGGCTACGCATCGGGCGCAGCAATCGCCGCTTTCGCACAACCGGCCCGCGCGACAAATCATCGCGGATCGGCGATGCCGTTTATTACCTTCTGGTCGCTGCCGCCGCTGGCGCCGCCTTGTGGCGGGTCATCGTATTTTGCGCGGCCCATTTGCAATGGTCGGACCTATATTCCTGCGTCGAATTGGCCTTTTTCACCTTATTACGGGTGATCGCGGCCTTGGTGATTTCCTGCATCATCTGGGTGCCCATCGGCGTTTGGGTCGGGTTGCGGCCCCGCGCCACCAAGCTGGTGCAGCCGGTGGCGCAGTTTCTGGCCGCCTTCCCGGCCAATTTGCTGTTCCCGATCATGGTGGCGGGCATCGTGGACTTCAAACTCGCCCCCAATATCTGGCTCACGCCGCTGATGGTGCTGGGCACGCAATGGTATATTTTGTTCAATGTGGTCGCGGGCGCCTCGGCGCTCTCCGGTGATTTGAAAGAAGTCGCCGCCAGCTTCGGCTTGCGCGGGATCTTATGGTGGCGTCGCCTGGTGATCCCCGGCATCATGCCCTATCTGGTCACCGGCGCGCTCACCGCGACCGGTAATGCATGGAATGCCTCCATCGTCGCGGAAGTCGTGTCCTGGGGCAAAGTCACCCTGGTCGCCCAAGGGCTCGGCGCCTACATCGAACAAGCCACCGCTGCCGGGGACACCAGCAAAATCGTGCTCGGCGTCGCGGTCATGTCAGCCTTCGTGCTGAGTTTCAACCGGCTGATCTGGCGACCGCTTTACGCCTATTCCAGCCGCCGCACCAATCTTGGATAAGGAACCCGCCATGGATCAACAGGTCAGCACAGCCCCGTTGCTTGAGGTCAAACATTGCGGTCAGGCCTATCCCAAGGATTCCAACAACGAATTGATCGTGCTGGACGACGTGAATGTCTCGCTGCGCTCCGGTGAAATCGTCGGCTTGCTCGGTCGTTCAGGATCAGGAAAATCAACCTTGCTGCGCATTATCGCGGGCCTGTTGCAGCCCACAAGCGGCGATGTCCTGTGGCAAGGCCAACCGGTGCGCGGCCCGGTGCGCGGTGTCGCGATGGTGTTTCAAAGTTTCGCTTTGTTTCCCTGGCTGACCGTGCAGGAAAATGTTGAACTCGGCCTCGAAGCCCAAGGGGTCGCGCGCGCCGTGCGCGAGAGCCGGGCCGAGGATGCCATCGATCTGATCGGGCTTGGTGGCTATGAAAGTGCCTATCCCAAGGAGCTTTCCGGCGGCATGCGCCAGCGCGTCGGCTTGGCCCGCGCTTTGGTCACCCACCCCGATTTACTGCTGATGGACGAGCCGTTCTCCGCCCTCGATGTATTGACCGCCGAAACCTTGCGCACCGACTTGATCGATCTGTGGTCGGAGGGAAAACTACCGGTTCAATCCATGCTGCTGGTCACCCATAACATCGAAGAAGCGGTGTTGATGTGTGACCGGATTTTGGTTTTCTCCTCCGATCCCGGCCGCGTTGCCCATGAAATGACCGTGCCATTCGCCCATCCGCGCAACCGCCTGGCCCCTGATTTCCGCCAAATGGTCGATGATATTTATGCGGTGATGACCCGGCGCAAATCCCCCGCCGATCTGCGCGCCCAACCGACCCACGCGGCCACCGGCTTTGCCACACCGTTGCACCCGATTGGCACCAACCTGATGTCGGGCCTGCTCGAAACCCTAAGCGCCGATCCGTATCAAGGCCAGGCCGATTTGCCCGCCCTCGCCGCCGCCTTGCAATATGAAGCCGATGAGTTGCTGCCTTTGGGCGAAACTTTGCAACTGCTGCGCTTCGCCGAATTGGAAGAGGGCGACATTAAGCTGACCGAACAAGGCAGCCAATTCGTCCACGCGGATACCGATGCGCGCAAAAAATTATTCGCCGCAGCACTCCGCGCGCACGTGCCGCTGGTTGCCGCAATTCGCCAGGTGCTTGATGAGCGTTGGAATCATCGCGCCTCCGCCGTGCGGTTCCGCGATGAGCTTGAGGATCATATGTCACCCGAACGCGCCGAGGAAACCCTGCGCACGGTCATCGCCTGGGGCCGGTTCGCCGAGCTGTACGCCTATGACGAAGAAGCCCAGCAATTCAGCCTCGATGATATCGAGGACGAATAGGCCGGGCCACTCTATTTGAAATGTTACCCCTGAAACCGATCAATGCGTTTCAGGGGCAAAATATTAGTCTGTCAGCCGATCAGCCGGAAACCCGACCGCCACCGGCATGACGACCGCGCTGCGCGCCACGACCCGCAGGGCGTTGACCCGCCGGGCGCGGCTGCTGACCGGACCGGTTATTATCGTTGCGATGCTGGCCACCATTATTGCGATCACCACCGCGATTCTGGCCGCCGCGATTTTGCGGCGGGCGTCGCACGTCATGCGGCACGCCACCGGGGATCAGTTGCCGCCCGATCAGCCGTTCGATATCGCGCAAATAAGCCAACTCGGTCGGCTCACACAGCGAAATCGCAATACCGGTGGCACCTGCGCGCGCCGTGCGACCAATCCGATGCACATAGGATTCCGGCATATTCGGCAATTCGTAATTGATGATATGCGAGACCCCGTCGACATCGATGCCGCGCGCCGCGATATCGGTCGCGACCAGGATTTTCACCCGACCGGCGCGAAACCCATCAAGCGCCCGCTCACGCTGCGGCTGGCTCTTATTGCCATGGATGGCCGAAGCTGGCAGCCCGGCTGCCTCCAGATACTGGGTCACTTTGTCAGCACCATGCTTGGTGCGGGTAAACACGATGGCCCGGTTCATCTCGGGTGCCGCCAATAATTCAACCAATTTCGCCCGCTTGTCATTCGCGGACAGCAAAATCA
>JAJZEG010000251.1:0-3783 GCA_021828605.1 Pseudomonadota bacterium
GGCGGTGCGGAGTACCATCGCTTGCGCGCAGTCCTCCAACACCGCGCGCTCGCCGGCTTCCTTCCTGGCACCATACACGCCGAGCGGTGCGACCGCGTCGGTTTCAACATAGGGCGCGCCCTTGCTGCCATCGAACACGTAATCGGTGGAAACATGGATCAACGGAATCGCGTGACGCGCGCAATACTGGGCCAAGGCGGCGGGTCCGTCGCGATTGGCGCGCCATGCCGCGTCCGGGTGGGTTTCGGCTGCGTCAACGGCGGTATAGGCGGCGGCGTTCAGTATCAGCGCAGGCGCGGTTTGAGTGCAAATGCGCTCAATCGAGGCGGGGTGATCGAAGTCGAAGTCAGGGCGTTGCACAGCGTGATGCGCCAGGCCCGCGCGTTGCGCACCCGCAGCGAGGGCGGCGCCCAGCTGGCCGGAGGCGCCGGTGATCAGGATCGCGCCCTGCGTCATTATCGGGCGAACCACGCAGGACAGGTCGTTAGTCGTGGCATTACCATATCCTTATCCGACAATACCGCCGCATCGGCGTCGACGGGCCAGGGCAAAGCGAGATCAGGGTCATTCCAGATAACGCCGCGCTCAGAGGCTTTATCGTAGCTACTGGTCACTTTGTAAATAACTTCGGTATCGGGCGCCAGAGTGCAGAAGCCGTGTAGAAACCCCTCAGGTATCCAGAGCTGCGCGCCGTTATCGGCGGTCAGTTCGGCGGCGACATGGCGGCCATAGCTGGCCGAGCCGTGCCGCAGATCGACCGCGACATCCCAGATCGCGCCGCGCACGCAGCGCACGAGTTTGCCCTGGACGAACGGGGCGATTTGGCAATGCAGCCCGCGAATGGTGCCAGTCGCGCGCGAAAAAGAGTGGTTATCCTGCACGAATTCATGGGTGAAACCGTGATCGCGCAGGCGGGCCTGATTCCAGCTTTCGCTGAACCAGCCTCGGCTATCGGCGAAGCGGGATGGGGTGATCAGCAGCACGTCGGGGATGGCTTGCGGGGTGATCATGGTTGGTGGCCATCGGCGATTTCGGCCATGATCCGGCCCAGATCGGTTTTGCCGAGCTGGTGCGCGCGGCGGCGCAGCGCGCTCGCATCGATAAAGCCCATCCGAAACGCGACCTCCTCGGGGCAGCCGACGAGATGACCCTGACGCGACTGGATGGTTTGCACAAAGGTTGCCGCTTGCAGGAGGGAGTCGGGGGTGCCGGCATCAAGCCAGGCGGTGCCTCGGCCCAACCGCTCGACCTGCAACGTGCCTTCTTCGAGGTAACGATGGTTTAGATCGGTGATTTCCAGCTCGCCGCGCCCGGAGGGTTTGATTGCGGCGGCCAGAGCGGTCACCCGCTCATCATAGAAATACAGGCCGGTGACCGCCCAGTTCGAGGCGGGCACGGTTGGCTTTTCGACAATATCCACCGCGCGGCCATCGGCATCGAACGAGACCACGCCGTAGCGTTCGGGATCGCGCACCTGATAGGCGAAGACCGTGGCGCCCTTCGGGCGGGCGGCGGCGGCGCGCAGCAGGGTCGAGAGATGATCGCCATGGATCAAATTATCGCCCAAAGCCAGCGCGCAGGCTTGCCCGGCCAGCCAGTCGGCGCCGATCAGAAAGGCTTGGGCGATCCCTTCGGGCTTGGCCTGTTCGGCATAGGTGATGGTAATGCCGAACTGGCTGCCATCGCCGAGCAGGCGACGAAATTGCGGCAAATCCGCCGGGGTGGAAATGAGCAAAATATCGCGAATGCCGGCGAGCAGCAGGGTGGAAATCGGGTAATAGACCATCGGCTTGTCGTAAACCGGCAGCAGCTGCTTGGAGGCGGCTTCGGTGATCGGATGGAGCCGTGTGCCTGACCCGCCCGCCAGAACGATCCCTTTTTGTATCAATTTTTTATCCTCAGTTTTTAATTTTTGTGGTCCGAAGGTGGGGCGCGCCGTTTGCGTTAGTTTTGTGCCTCGATAGTCTCATCATGCTGCGGTGCCGAGCCTGCTGCCGGCATAGGTTTTGGCGCGAATCGCCTGCCACCAGGCTGGATGGGTCAAATACCAATCGAGCGTGGCCGCGATTCCCGCCTCGAAATCATGCTCGGCGGTCCAACCCAGAGCGGCCTCGGCGCGGGAGGGGTCGATTTCGTAGCGAAAATCATGGCCGGGGCGATCAGTGACAAAGCGGATCAGCCGCTCATGCGGCCCGGCGGGATCGGGGCGCTTGATATCGAGCAGGCGGCAGATGGTGCGCACCACATCGATATTGCGGCGCGGCTGGCGCGCGCCGATTGCGTAGGTCGCACCGGGGGCGCCGGCGGTCACCACCTGCACCAGGGCCTTGGCGTGATCCTCGACATAGAGCCAATCACGGCACTGGCTGCCATCGCCATAGATCGGCAGCTCCTTGCCCTCAAGCGCGTTGATGATGGTGAGCGGGATCAGTTTTTCCGGGAACTGCCAGGGGCCGTAATTATTGGTGGTGTTAGAAATCAGGGTCGGCAGGCCATAAGTGTGCAGCCAGGCGCGGACCAGATGATCCGAGGCCGCTTTCGAGGCCGAATAGGGGCTGCGCGGATCATAAGGTGTGACTTCGGTGAAAGGGGGATCACCGGGCGACAAGGCGCCGAACACTTCATCGGTCGAAATATGATGAAAACGGAACGTATCGCGTCGGGCGGCGGGCAGGGTTTGCCAGTAGGATCGCGCCGCTTCGAGCAGGGTGAAGGTGCCGGTGATGTTGGTGTCGATAAAATCGCGCGGCCCATCGATTGAGCGATCAACATGCGATTCGGCAGCCAAATGCATCACCCGATCAGGCTGATAGCTCGCGAAGGCGGCGCGCATTGCGGCATAATCGGTGATATCGGCGCGGATCAACTGATGGCGGGGATCAGTCAAAGCAGGGCCTAACGCGGCTTCAGAGGCAGCATAGGTTAGTTTATCCACCGTTATCACCGAGATATCGGGCATGGATATTAAATGACGGATCACTGCTGACCCAATAAAACCACAACCGCCAGTAATCAAAAATCGCATGATCAAACCCGCGTTCATTTAGAGATTGAGGAATGCGTCGCGCCGCAGCCTCTTATCGGTTAGCGTACTCTAAGCAGTCTATCATGGTTTCTGCAATCCGTCTTGCGTGATGTCGGGCGTGGGCGGCTCAATGCCGAACTGGGTGGCGAGCTGGTCCAGATAGGCGCTTTGGCGTTGCGCGAAGCCATGATCCAAATCAAGCCGGGTTAGTGCTTCGGCTTGCACAGCGGCGATTTCGGCAAGATGGCGTGCGGCATCCAGTCTTTGGGTCACACCCGCCTCGTGGCGCCGATGGCGGTTGAGCGGTTCGGGGATGAACAGCACCGAGCCGTCAGAATCGGCCAGGATTTCTAGATAAACCAGCCAGTCGCCCGCCAGTTTGAACGGGTCGAGCTTTGATCCGAGCCGGTCGAGGGCGGCGGCGAGGGGGGTGCGGCGCAGCAACACGCCGCTGACATTCAAAATTAAATTACGCTCGGCGAGGAATCGCTGGGCGAAATCGCGCGCGGCAAACCGGCCAAAGCGGGAGAGTTCGGGCGCGCCCGCTTCGATGAAATAACGCTGATAGTCGGGCATGATGACGGTGCCGTTCTGATCGAGCGCGCAGGAATCGCTGATCGCCATCACCGCATCGGGCGCCTGGCGCAAGGCGCTCGCGAGCCGGGCCAGAAATTGCGGCTGCGCGCTGTCATCCGCTTCGGCGATCCAGATGAACTCGGCTTCGCATAATTGCACCGCGCGGCGCCATTGGGCGAAAA
>JAJZEG010000251.1:3793-10840 GCA_021828605.1 Pseudomonadota bacterium
GCCGGAATTGCTGGCATTGCGATGGAGGGCGATGGTGCGGCCCTGGTCGCGCGCCACCTGTTCGGCGACCGCCAGCGAGTCATCCTCCGAGGCGTCATCGATCAAGGCGATGCTGGTGATCGGGTAGGTTTGGGCAAAAATCGAATGGAGCCGTTCGGGCAAATAACCGGCGTAATTATAGTTGGGCACCACGCAGCCAATCGAGAGTAAATCAGGCCGGGTGAGGGTGAGCAGGTCGGCGGCATAGCGGGCAAAATCGAACCGTTCGGCAGCGATGGCCGCGAGGCGCGAGCGATTGCCCGCCAGAGCCGGATGATCGCATGAATCAGTGATCGCGCGCGCGAACCCGGCCAGATCGCCCGCCGCCACGATGGCGCCGGTGCTGGTGGCGCGCAGCAAATCAGGAATACCGCCAGCGCCCTCGAACGCGACACTCGGCACCCCGGCGGCCATCGCCTCGATCACCGTGCTCGGCAGCGGATCCTCGCGCGAGGTGAGCGCATAAATATCGGCGGCGGCGTAAGCGGGCAGCACCGCATTCTCGAAATCCAGCCGGTGAAACCGCCCGGTCGCGGTGAGCGACGCGATTTCGGCGCCCAGATAATCCTGGGTCCATAAATGCATCTCACCCATCCAGACGAATTGGATGTCGGTGCGCTCGGCCAGTAATTGCCGGGCAACATGCAGGAACAAATCAAAACCCTTGCGCAAATCGGCAAAGCCCATGCCGAGCACGACATAATCGGTATCGGCGATGTTGAGCTTGGCGCGGAACGCGCTGCGCGCCTCGGGCGAGAAGCTGACGCGCTGGTAATTGCCCTGCGCCAGCACATGGCGGGCGCGTGGCTGCACATCAATCGATTGAGCAAGCAGATCGCGCACATAGGACGAGGAAAACACCACCCGTTCGGCGGCGGCGAAGCCGAGGCGTAAATCGCCGCGCAGGGATTTTTCCTGGATCAGCCGGGGCATTTCATGGATCAGCAGGCTGGATTCAATGTTATTGCGCGCCAAGACCTGACAAACCCGCGCCGCCGCCGTTGAATTGACCAGAGCATGGGTGATGCCCTCGGCGGCAAAGCGCGCCACCAGCGATTGCAAACCCGATTCGCTGCTGACCAAATCAACCCGGCCTTCGCGCTCATAGGCATCGAGCAGCGGGCCGCCGCCGAGTAGAATGATCCGTGGCGCGATGCCGTGGGTGCTGCGCCAGGCGCGCGCGATATGCAGCAATAACAGTTGCGCGCCATGGACCAGCGCGTCATGGCCGATGAGCAGCATTTGGCGGGCCTGGGCGGGATCGGTATCGCCGATGGCGGCGCGGCCGGTCGCGTTCAGGAACGCGGCGCCATAATGCAAATCAGGCTCCAAATAGGCGCCTTCCGCCCATTCATTCCAGGCATTGATACACACGATTGCGGCGCCAAACACCGGCCTGGCCGCTGCGCGGGCAATCAAAGCGGTCAGCCAGCGTTGATAGGCGGCGGGGCTGGCTTGATGCAGCACCACCCCATGGCCTTCGCGGCGCGGATCATTATCCCAGCCCGGTACCACGGTGCGGATCAGCGGATAATCGGGTTCCGGCGCGTCGAGTGAGGCGGCGATCACCGATTCATAGGTATAGACATCGGCATCGAACTCCGGATCGAACCGGTCCAGCCTGTCGTTGATTTTCGGGGCATCGACAATCAATTTATGCGGCGGAAACTCGACCGCGCCATCCATGCCGTACGGTTGCGGGTCATAATCATGGAAGCTTTGCGCCATCATGAAAATCGGCTGCTCGCCATGGCGCTCGAAAAACAGGCAGCGCCAGCGCGCGATTGAGCCGGCGACGTCGGGGATCAGGGCGGCGCGATAAATCATTAAAAGCGGGCGGCCTTCGAGGCGGATATAGCGCGGATCGGCGAAATGACGGGCGAAATCATCGATCAAACGGTGATCATCTGCGTCGTGGTAATCCTGCTCGATCAGCACCTCGCGCGATAGACCATCCCAGCGCCGGGTCCAGTTTTCATTGGCCCACATCAGGCAGAATTGACTGTCCAGATCCGGCTCGGCGAGGAATTGTTCCAACGGGCGCTCAAGCAGCCGATGGCCGTTGAACCAGTAATAATAAAACACCAACCCGGCGATGCCCGCGCCGCGCGCCAGATCGATTTGGCGGCGCAAGGTGCGTTCGTCATCGAGCGCGTAAAAGCCGAGATCGCGCGGCACCCTTGGCTGATAATGCCCATCAAAGCGCGGGGTGGCGCGGGCCAGATTGGTCCAATCGGTAAAGCCGGTGCCCCACCAGGAATCATTTTCCGCGATCGGGTGGAATTGCGGCAAATAATAAGCGAGCAGCATCGCCTGGCGCGGTGCGCTGGCGGGGATCGGGCGGACGGTTTCAAAATCGGGTCCGGGGCGGGTGGCGGCTCGCACCGCGCCGGCAATCAGCCGGTCTGCGCGCGGGCGGGTGGGGGCGAAACCATGATCGCGATGCGCCAGATAATGCAAAAGCGGGTTTTCATCGCCAACGTCGCGCCCGTAACGGCTGCGGTAAAATTTCACATCGAAATCGGGCGAGGGGTCACGCCCTTCCATCACCCCGAACGCACAAAAATGCTCGAACGGATCGGTGCGGCTGGCGGCGACGTCGGGGTTGCGATCCAGATACCAACCCGGATCGAACAGCGGCACCGGGCTGACTTTGCCCGAATGGCGGCGGGTTAGAAAATCGGCCAGCGCGTTGGTCTCAGCACCCAGACCATATTGCGCGCGATACCAGCTCGGGTCGAACCGGGCGGAGGGGCGGCGGCCTTCGCGGTCGCCAAACTCCAGATAATGCACCAGCGGGTTGATTTCGGCGCGGGCAATGTCGGGGTTGGTTTGTTGATAATAGACCGGATCGAAATACGGGTTGGGATAGCGCCCTTCGCGCCAGCCGGAGGCGCAGAAATGATCGACCGGATCAACGCCCGCGCCAATATCGGGATTCTGCGCCCGGTAATAGATTTGATCAAAGAGCAATGTTTCGCCCAACACCGTCTGATCATGGTCCTCGCGTTGCGGTTTGGCCATGCTCAAGGTTCCGGATGGTGCAGGCCGGGGGGCCGCAAATCAAGATCAAGGCGCTGCGCCAAAGCGCGACCGAGGCGCAAAATCGGCGCTTCCTCGAACAGGCGGCCCCATAGGCTGATCGAATAGGGCACGCGATGCGCGCCGGTGAGCGCGGTGGTGGTCCCCGCCAGACTATCCTCGGTTCGGCTTGGCGTTTCGATAAAGCCGCTCGGCAGGCACAGGCAGGGATGACCGGTGAAGTTGGTGGCGGCGAGCATCGGGCCGACAAAGCTCGGGCCGATCAGCACATCGATATCGCGCATCAAGGCATCGATCGCGATCATGGTTTGGCGGCGCAGCCGGTCGAGCTGGACATGATCAACCGCAGAGAGCAGCCGCGCCATCCGAAACTGGTTCGGCCACGCATCCGCTGCCTGCCAGGCCAGGAGGTCGTCGCGATCACTCAAGGTTAGCGCCTCGAACGAGGCGGCGGCTTCGGCCATTAAAATCGAGACCAGACTGTCATAAGGCAGCTCGGCCCTTTGGCACTCAACCAAGGTCACCCCCAGCGCGCGGCAATGATCGAGCATTAAGCGATCCTCGGCCAACGCGCCCTCGGCAGCGAAATCCTCGGCAATATAGCCGACCCGCAGACCGCGCGGATCAGCGCCGCAATCGCCGCCAAAGCTGATCTCGATGCTCGCCGGATCCGCGTCATCGGCGCCATTGATCACCGCGAGCACCAAAGCGGTATCATCGACGCTACGGCAAATCGGGCCGATTTTATCGAGGCTTGGGCAGAGCGCCATGGTGCCGGTGCGCGCCACCCGGCCAAAACTGGGGCGCAGCCCGACCGCGCCGCAACGGGTGGAGGGTGAGACAATCGAGCCGAAGGTTTCGGTGCCGAGCGAAAATCCGCACAGGCCCGCCGCCGTGGCCGAGGCCGATCCTGCCGAGGAGCCTGATGAGCCTTCCTCCAAATTCCACGGATTACGGGTGCGGCCGCCGAACCATAAATCGCCATAGGCCAAGGCGCCGACACTGGTTTTGCCGAGCAGAATCGCACCCGCCGCCGCGAGGCGTTGCACCACCACGGCATCATCACTGGGCAGCCGATCACAATAAGGCTCAGCGCCCCAATCGGTGATCAGCCCTTTGGTATCGATAATATCCTTGCAGCCATAGGGGATGCCATGCAGAGGCCCGGCCCAGTTCCCTTTCGCGGCCATGGCATCGAGCTGGTCGGCGCGCGCCAAGGCCGCCTCGTTCAACCGGGCGAAACACAGGAGGTTCGGGTTATGGGCGGCGATTCGGGCCAGATAAATTTCACAAAGGCGTCGCGCGCTCAGTTGCCGGGTGCTGATCCAGGTGATTTGGGCGGTTATCGGCGCGAAGGCGATGGCCGCGTCGCTTTGGGGGAGCGTTTGATCGGCGGGTGCTGCGAGACGCAGCGGTCCAGGATCGCGCCGGGTAAACGGGCGCAGTCGGGGTTCGAAAATCGTGGCTGGAGCAATATCCTCCTCCAGCCGGTAGCCGCGCCGGGCAAGCGCCAGGGTGATTTGTTCGGCCAATCCCGCCTGCATCAGGCTGCGTTCGGCCTCGGTATAGCGCACACCCATCAATCGTTCGGCGGCTTGGATATCAGCCGGATTGACCACCGATGTTTTAGTCGTCGTCACATAACTTCTCCCAGAGGAACGCCCAGAGGCACGCTTAGAGGAACGCGGGGCCCTACAATAGCGATGTCGGGCGTTTGAACAACTCTCTCTATAGAACAAGGCAGCCGACAAGGGCATGTTGCGCCGCATCATCGGGCGGGCTAAAGGCTGCGGCGATGCGAGACGATGGCGATAGGCCCGGAGAAAAATCGTGGATGGTGCTGCTGCACCCAACGCTGACAGCGTGACCGAACAAACCCAAGCGAGTGTTTTAAGCCGATATCGCGCCTTGATTGCGGCGGGGCAGCTATCAGCGGATCCGGCGCAGCGCCGCGCTGCGGAGCAGCTCGACCAGCTTTGGCGGCGCCTGCTGGGCTATGACCCACCGCCGAAAACCCCGAGCAATGGCTGGCTGAGCCGGTTATTGACCAAGCGCCGGGTGGATGAGGTGCCGGTTGATTACCCATCCGGCCTGTATTTGGTCGGTGAGGTGGGGCGCGGCAAATCGATGTTGATGGATTTGTTTTTCGAGGCGGCGACGGTGCCGCGCAAGCGCCGGGTGCATTTCCATCAATTCATGCAGGAAATCCACGCTCATTTGCATCAGCAGCAAACCGACCATCCAGACCTCGATCCGATGGAGGCGGTTGCTGATCGGATCGCGGCGGAGTCGGCTTTATTATGCTTTGATGAATTGCAAATCCACGATATCGGCGATGGCACGATTCTGGCGAAATTATTTCAGGGCTTGTTTGATCGCGCGGTGGTGATGGTCGCGACGTCAAACACGCTGCCCGATGATTTGTTTCGCGGCAAACCGGGGGTGGAATCGCTCAAACCGTTTATTGCGCTGCTCAAACAGCATCTGGACGTGCTGGTGCTCGATGCCGCGCGGGATTATCGGCGCGAGCGGCTCAGCACGGTGAAAAGCTGGCTGGTTCCGGCTGATGGCCGGGCCGAGCGCGCGTTGGATGCGGTATTTGCCGATTTGATTGGCGATACCAAGCCGCGCGCCAGCAGCCTGACCGTGTTTGGCCGACAACTGCCCATCCCCTTGGCGGCTGCGGGTGTGGCGCGTTTTGATTTCGCGGCTTTATGCGCGCAAAATTTGGGATCGGGCGATTATTTGGCGGTGGCGATCCAGTTTCATACCGTGTTGATCGATGCGGTGCCGATTTTGACGCCCGATAATTTCGACGAGGCGCGGCGGTTTATCACGTTAATCGATGCGTTATATGAACATCGGGTCAAACTCTACGCCTCAGCGGCGGCGGAACCGGCTGGCCTGTATGTGGCGGGGGATGGCGTCGCGATTTTCGAGCGCACCGTCTCGCGGCTCGAAGAAATGCGCAGCGTGGCCTATGGCGCTTTGGCGCATTTGCCATGAGGGATTGCGGCGGTTGCGTGGGGCTGGGTGATGGTTTAGAGCCAACCGCGTTGCACTATTCGTCCAGGGCGATTGTTGGCAATGTTCGCGCTCAGCACTGTCAATTCCCTCACGATTTGTCCCGAAATCACGACCATCCGAGGGAAAACTTTATGCGTTTGACGCGAATAGTCGGCATCAACAAGGGGCGCATTGTCGCTGCTGGATGGTTACCCGCCTGTCGCGCGTTAATCATTACCCCATGATTGTGGGGTATAGGCCCTCATGCGTTTGATTAGTCTGTGAAATCTTGTCCTGTCCCCCCCCTCAAGCAGAATCTCGTAACTGTGCGGAGAACCCATGAATATCCATGAATATCAAGCCAAGGAACTGCTGAAATCCTATGGCGTCGCTGTGCTCGATGGCTATGTGGCCTGGAGTGCGGAAGAAGCGGCTCAGGCGGCGGCCAAGCTGCCGGGGCCGGTTTATGTGGTGAAATCGCAAATCCATGCGGGCGGTCGGGGTGCCGGGCATTTCAAGGATGACCCGTCAGGCAAAGGCGGCGTGCGGCTGACCCGCTCGGCGGAGGAGGTGGCGCAGGCGGCGGGCGCGATGCTCGGCCATACCTTGGTCACCAAGCAGACCGGCCTAGCCGGGCGCATGGTGCGGCGGATTTATGTGGAAGCGGGCTGCGATATCAAGCGCGAACTCTATTTATCGCTGCTGGTCGACCGCGCGGTGTCGCAAGTGGTGATCATGGCCTCGACCGAGGGCGGCATGGAAATCGAGGAGGTGGCCGAGCATCATCCCGAGAAAATCATTCGCGTCGCGATTGACCCGGCGGCGGGGATTTCCGGGTTTCATGCGCGCAAATTGGCGTTTGCGCTGGGGTTGGATGCCAAGCAGCAGAAATCCTTCGGCAAATTCGTCAATGCGATGTATCAGGCCTTCATTGCGCTCGATTGCGCGATTGTCGAGATC
>JAJZEG010000268.1 GCA_021828605.1 Pseudomonadota bacterium
ATTACCGGCGGCAACGCCAACCCGTCGGGCGGCGGGGCGGGCGGCAGCGGCGTTAATTTTTCCGGGGCCGGATCCTTCAGCAATCGCGGCACCCTGATCGGCGGCAGCGGCAGTGGCAGCGGCCAGTTCGGTGCGTTCTTTAGCGCCGCCGGAACCGGCGGCAGCGGCGTCAATTTTGCCGGGGTCGGATCATTCAGTAACCGCGCCATCATCATCGGCGGCACCGGCATTGGCGATGGCAATGGCGGGGCGGGCCTTGTTCTCTCCGGAGCCGGCTCACTCAATAATAGCGCCACCATCACCGGCGGCGCGGGCGGTATCAATACCGGCGATGGCGGGGCGGGCGTCATTCTCTCCGGCACCGGCGCCTTCACCAATGACGCCCTCCTCATCGGCGGTGCGGGCGGCAATGCTGGCATTTTCGGCGGCGGCAATGGCGGGGTCGGCCTTGTTCTCTCCGGGACCGGCGCGTTCAATAACAGCGCCAGCCTCACCGGCGGCAATGGCGGCGCGGGCAGCTTCAGCGGCAGCGCTGGCGGTGCTGGCGGCAACGGCGTTGATCTTACCGGGGCGGGCCGATCCAGCAACAGCGCCACCATCCTGGGCGGCGCGGGCGGCACCGGCGGCCCCGGCGCAACAATTTCTGGCGGCACCGGCGGTATTGGCGGCCTCGGCGGTATCGGCGTTGATTTTTCCGGCAGCGGCGCGTTCAGCAATAATGCCGCCATCACCGGCGGCGCAGGCGGCGGCAGCGGCACGGGGAGCAACAATACCGGCGGGGCTGGCGGCAATGGCGTTGATC
This sequence comes from Pseudomonadota bacterium, assembly GCA_021828605.1. Next base: position 803 of record JAJZEG010000268.1, read on the forward strand.
TGTCGGGCGGCGGCACCTTCACGAATAGCGGCACCATCACCGGCGGCATCGGCGGCAGCGACGGCTATCACGGCGTTAGTTATGGCGTTAGCGGCACCGGCGTTGATCTGACCGGATCGGGCATCTTCAATAATAGCGGCCTCATTATCGGCGGCCCCGGCGCAACGGGTCCGGGCGGCTTAGGCGGCAATGGCGTTGACCTCGCCGGATCGGGTACGTTCACTAATAGCGGCACCATCGCCAGCGGCGCAGGCGGTCTCGGCACTTTAGCAACCGGCCTGTATCTCAATGGCGGCCTGTTGCTGAATAGCGGCCTGATCACCAGCTCCAACGGCAACGCCGTCCAATTCGGCACCAATGCCGGCACCCTGGTCGTCGATTCCGGCGCCATCTTCCAAGGCAATGTCGTCGCTAACGCCACCGCCGCCGACACCCTCGCCATCGGCGGCACCACCGCCGTTTCTCTCTCCGGCATCGGCACCGAATTCCAAAATTTTCACACAATCGCCTTCGATCCCGGCGCAACCGGCACCATCACCGGCACTTACACCGCCCTGGACAGCCAAAGCCTCAGCGTCACCGGCTTCGTCCAAGGCGACACACTCATCCTCGATGGCTTCGCCGCCACCAGCGAAACCTTCATCAGCGGCATTGGCCTTAAACTCAGCAACGGCACCAGCCACATCACAATCGACATCACCGGCAATTTTTCCACCGCCGATTTCAACGTGATCGACCCCCCCACCAACACCACCATCTCCCTCAACCCCCCCTGCTTCGCCGCAGGCACCCGCATCCTCACCACCCGGGGCGAAATCCCAGTCGAAAACCTCACCCTCAATGACCACGTCATCCTCGACTCCGGCACCACCGCCCCCATCCAATGGCTCGGTTTTCGCTCCCTCTCCCTCCACCGTCACCCAAACCCCGAACAAGTGAACCCCATCCACATCCAAGCGGGCGCCCTCGCCGACAACATTCCCCACCGCGACCTTTTTCTCTCCCCCGACCACGCGCTCTATCTCGATGGCGCACTCATCCCCGCCAAGTGCCTGATCAACGGCAGCACCATTCGCCAAATCAATGTTGCCAGCATCACCTACTACCATGTCGAACTCCCCGCCCACGCCATATTGCTCGCCGAAGGCACCCCAACCGAATCATACTTAGAAACAGGTAATCGCGGGGCCTTCACCAACAGTGATTCGCTCCCGCTCATTCTCCACCCCAACCTGGCGCAAACCAAGCGGGAGAGAGAGAGCTGCGCGCCGTTCACCGAATCAGGCCCGCTGGTCGAAGCCGTCCGCACCCGCATCCTCGCCCGTGCGAATATTTCGCTCACCACCGACCCCAACCTAACAATCCAAACCAAACCAGACGGCTCAGTGGCGATTATCTCCCGGAGCGGAATCCCAGGCCAACTCAGCCCCGACCCACGCGACCAACGTCGCCTCGGCATCAAAATCGCTGGCCTCGAAATCGGCGGCGCAAATATCCCATTGGATCATCCGCTTCTCACCGAAGGCTGGCACGAACCCGAACCCGATGGCCGCTGGACCGATGGGAGAGCAATCATTCCGACATCCCTCGCCCAAGGCGCAAAAATCGGCGTGAAACTCGCCGCCACTCTGGCCTATCCCGCCGATCAGCGAACCAGCCAGCACGCCGCCGCCTGATCACAGCCGCGCCGCCCTACGTCTCTCTCTAACCGAGCCACTTAATTGCCTTAATCAATTCACATTTCTTAGACTCCAATAATGCTAACGACTATTCCGATCAAATATTCGTGATTATTCATTGACGCACCGACCAATGAAGACTAATCGATTATTAGTTAGAGATTAACATTACAAACATTTTTTGAGAGGATTTAACAATTTTAAGACGCGCCATTCAGCTTCTGATCGATAACCAACCAAGGCTGCGCGGATCACTGCCGCCTGAAAATAAAATTCAACACCCCGTCAGCCGCACTCATCCCTTTTTATCATAACGCCGAACCCGAGGAGCCCTCCAGCATGTCCACCTCAACCGTCACCAACACGCTGTCGACCAGCCTCTCGACCGCCATCACCATCAGCCCGACTGGCAGCGACCAATCGCCCTTCACCATCACCAGCACCGGCACAATAAACCCGGTCGCTGTCACCTCCTTATCTGGTAATGGCACGAATGGTGTCTCTGACCCTGCCGGCACGACATCGGGAATAACCTTGGTCAATCAAGGCGTGATCTATGGTGGGACTCATAATGGAACATACGGCTATGGCGGCGCGGGCGTTTTCCTCCAAGGCGTAAACGCGTTCAGTAATAGCGGCACCATCATTGGCGGAAATGGCGGCAACGGCAATTCACTCAACGGCGGGGGCGCTGGCGTTTATCTAGAGGGGGCGGGCAACTTCAGCAACCAAGGTGTCATCGTCGGTGGTACCAGCCCCGATCTCGGCGGCAAGGGCCTCGCTTTGTATGGTTCCGGCACCTTCACCAACCATGGCACGCTTGGGGGTGGTGGTGGCTCCGGCGATAACGGATCAGGCGCTTTTCTTGTGGGCGGTGAGCTGATCAATGCTGGGTTGATTGAGGGCGGTAATACCGGTGGCGCGACACCCCAGGGCGACGCCGTAAACCTATCCGGCACAACTGCCAGCACCCTCATCGTCGAATCCGGCGCAACCTTCATCGGCAACATCGTCGCCAACACTGCCGCCGCCGACATCCTCGCCATCGGCGGCACCACCGCCATTGATCTCACCGGCCTCGGCACCCAATTCCAAAATTTTAACACCCTCGCCTTCGAACCCGGCAGCTCCGGCACCTTCGCCGGCTCGATTACCAATTTCACCCGAGTCGAAGGCCTCGACGTCAACGGCTTCACCGCCAGCACTCCCTTGCTCACCATCGGCGCCGGTGGCGTCGTCCTCATTACCGCCTCCAGCGCCAGCCAAACCCTCGATCTCACCTTCGCGTCCGCCGCGATTGGCGACGTGCTCACTCTAACCACCACCACCAGCGGCACCAGCATCACCATCGATCCTCATATTCTCAATAATTCAATCGCCACCGGCATCACCCTCACCCCAACCGGCGCCTACCAATCCCCCTTCACCATCACCAGCGCCGGCACCATCGCACCCGGCTATAGCGGCGGTTTGCAAGGCATAGCGGGCGTCAGCGCCTCGGCAATATCGGGCCTGACCCTAATCAACCAAGGCCTGATCAATGGCGGGGGCGACCTCACAATTGGCGGCGATGCGGTCATCTTGAGTGGCGCAAATACCTTCACCAACAGCGGCACCCTCACCGGCGGCGTCGGCGGCGATGTCGGCGGCACAGGTTTGCTGCTGTCCGGCGCAGGGATGGTTACCAATACTGGCGCCATCGACGGCGGCAACGCCAGTGGCCGTTCGATTAATGGCAGCCTAGGCGGATACGGCGCCTTTCTCAATGGCGGCACGCTGATCAATGACGGGCTGGTCGCCGGCGGCTTTAACATATCCAGCAACCGCGCCGACGCGATCTATTTCGGCACCAATGCCAGCACCCTCATCGTCTACTCCGGCGCAACCTTCCAGGGCAACGTCGTCGCCAACGCCACCGTGTCCGACATCCTCGCCATCGGCGGCGGCACCGGCATTGATCTCACCGGCATCGGCACCCAGTTCACCAATTTCCACACAATCGCCTTCGAGCCAGGCGCAACCGGCACCTTCGCCGGATCGCTTAGCGGCCTAAATAACGATGCCGTTGATGGCTTTTCCCGAGGCGATGGCCTCTATCTCAACGGCTTCACCGCCAGCACCCCGCTCGCCACTATCGGCGCAGGCGGCGTCTTGGCCATCGCTGGCAGCAGCGCCGGCCAAACCCTCGATCTCACCTTTGCCTCCGCCGCCATCGGCGACGTGCTCGATCTGACCAACACCACCGGCGGCACCAGTCTTCATTTCGATCCCCATAACCTCAATCAATCCATCGCCACCGGCATCACCCTCACGCCCACCGGCAGCTACCAATCGGCCTTCACCATCACCAGCCAAGGCACCATCACCCCTTCCTATAGTAATGCGGCGTTCGGCGTCGCTGGCGTCAATGGCGCCGCATCATCGGGGTTAACCCTGATCAATCAAGGCCTGATCAATGGCGGCGGCGCCATCACCGTTGGCGGCGATGCCGTCGCCCTACGGGGGGTCAATGCGTTCAGCAATAGTGGCACTCTGCGCGGCGGCGCCGCGACCAATGCTGGCGGAAACGGCGCGCGGATATCCGGCTCGGGGATTTTCACCAATAGCGGCTCCATCCTCGGCGGCACCGGCGGCAACAGCGGCGGCAATGGCCTTGATCTGTATAACACCGGAACCTTCACCAATAGCGGCACCCTCACCGGCGGCACCGGCGGTAACAGCGGCGGCAATGGTCTTTCGTTGTATGGGACCGGCGTTTTCACCAACACCGGCAATATCTCGGGCGGCACCGCCAACAATGACGGCGTGGGCGTGTTACTGAATGGCGGCACACTGATCAATGCCGGGCTGATCGCCGGTGGCAGCGCGAATGGCGCCTTCGCGCCCGCCGCCGACGCCATCCTATTCGGCACCAATGTCAGCAGCCTGATCGTCTACTCCGGCGCAACCTTCTTCGGCAGCATCATCGCCAACGCCACCCTGTCCGACATCCTCGCCATCGGTGGCACCGCCGCCGTTTCTCTCTCCGGCATCGGCACCCAATTCCAAAATTTTCACACAATCGCCTTCGAGCCAGGCGCAACCGGCACCTTCGCCGGATCACTCAATGGGCTGAATAATGAAATCGTTGATGGCTTCGCCCGGAGCGATGCCCTCTATGTCAACGGCTTCGCGGCCAGCACCACCCTCGCCACCATCGGCGCCGGTGGCATCCTCGCGGTTGCGGGCGCCAGCACCGGCCAAACCCTCGACCTCATTTTTGCTCCCGCCGCCATCGGCGACGTGCTTAATCTATCCAACACCACCGGCGGCACCAGCATCACCATCGACCCCCATATTCTCAATAATTCAATCTCGACCGGCATCTCCCTCAGCCCAACCGGCGCCTACCAATCCCCCTTCACTGTCACCAGCCAAGGCACAATAAACCCATCCGCGATCACTGCCGCGAGGGCCTATGGCACATCGGGTATTTCTAACTCGACGAACACGGCGGCATCGGGAGTGACCTTGGTCAATCAAGGCATGATCAATGGTGGGAATGAGACGGGAGCCAACGGCTATGGCGGCGAGGGCGTTTACCTGCTCGGCGTGAGCGCGTTCAGTAATAGCGGCACCATTTCCGGCGGAATAGGCGGCACCACCACACTAGGCAGCTACGGTGGCATCGGCGTTTTCCTATCGGGTCCGGGCACCTTTAACAATCAGGGGCTCATCGACGGTGGTACCAGCGCCGGAAAAGGGGGGCTCGGCCTTATTCTGTCTATCTCCAGCACCTTCACCAACCAAGGCACCATCGACGGTGGCACCGGCTCCCGCGCTAACGGCACGGGTGTTTACCTCGAAAGCGGAGAGCTTATTAATTCCGGCCTGATCGCGGGTGGCCTCGGCGGCTCGGGCACCCAAGCCAACGCCGTCCAATTCGGCATCAAATCCAGCACCCTGGTCGTCGAATCCGGCGCAACCTTCCAAGGCAACGTGGTCGCCAATCTCCTCGCGTCCGACACCCTCGCCATCGGCGGCACCACCGCCGTTTCTCTCTCCGGTATCGGCACCCAGTTCCAAAATTTTAGCGCCCTCGCCTTCGATTCCGGCTCAACCGGCACCGTCACCGGCACCTACACCGCGTTGGAGAACCTCACCGTCACCGGCTTCGCCCAAGGCGACACCCTCATCCTCGACGGTTTCGGCGCCACCAGCGAAACCTACGTCACCGGCACCGGCTTGGAACTCAGCAACGGCACCAGCAGCATCACACTCGACATCACCGGTAGCTTCTCCTCCGCCAATTTCAACGTGATCGACCCACCCACTAACACCACTATTTCCCTCAACGCCCCCTGCTTCGCCCAAGGCACAAAAATCCTCACCCAACGCGGCGAAATCCCGGTCGAAAACCTCACCCTCAATGACCACGTCATCCTCCATGGCGGCGGCACCGCCCCCATCCAATGGATTGGCCACCGCAAACTCTCGCTCCGCCGTCACCCAAACCCCGAGCAGGTCCGCCCGATCCGCGTCCAAGCCGGCGCCATCCTCGACGGCATCCCCCGCCGCGACCTTGTTCTCTCCCCCGACCACGCGCTCTATCTCAACGGCGCCCTGATCCCCGCCAAAGCCCTGCTCAACGGATCAACGATCCGCCAAGAAGCCCCGGCCAAAATCACCTATTTCCACATCGAACTCGCCAACCACAGCATCCTCTACGCCGAAGGCACCCCCACTGAATCCTACCTGGAAACCGGCAATCGCCACGCCTTCACCAACGGCAGCGATTCGCACCTCACCCTCCACCCCAATTTCGCGCAAACCCAGCGGGAGCGAGAGAGCTGCGCCCCCTTCACCGAATCCGGCCCCCTGGTCGAAGCCGTCCGCGCCCGCATCCTCGCCCGTGCGAACCAAACTTTCACCACCGACCCCGCTCTTTCACTCCACACCAACAAAGACGGGAGCGTAACCATCCTCTCGCGGAGCGCCATCCCAGGCCAACTGAACCCCGATCCACGCGACCAACGCCGCCTCGGCGTCAAAATCGCCAGCCTCACCACCGAAAGCGGCGCAAATATCCCGCTCAACCATCCTCTCCTCACCGAAGGCTGGCACAACCCCGAACCCGATGGCCGCTGGACCAATGGGCGGAGCGTGATTCCGGCGGAACTGGTGCGGGGAGAAAAAATCATTCTCGCGCCTGCCGCCACCCTGGCCTATCCCGCCACGGATAAAACCGAGCCCCGACGCCGCTCCGCCTGACCGATCCCAAAGCATGATGATCCCCAAAATCATCATGCTTTCAAGGTTCTCTCGACCCTTGCGCTGATCGACACTCTTCGGATCTTTCCCCAACAAATTCGTGATCGCAACAAATCATTCCAGCCTATGATTTACATCCATCCCATGATAACAGCCTCCCAAGGTTTTTAATTACGCTACCATCACTGAAGCAAAACGCTTCGTTATTTCCCGATCATAGTCTAGGATTTACCCCGATCATGCCCAATACATTATCGAGCCTCACGATAACCGGCATCACCCTCACCGCATCCGGCGCCGACCAATCGCCCTTCACTATCACCTCCACCGGCACCATCGCGCCCGCAGCGAACCTCACCGGTTCCGGCACCGATGGCGTCTATGGCTCGGCGGCATCGGGACTAACCCTGATCAATCAGGGGATCATTAACGGTGGCGATAGCGGCAAAACCGGCGGGACCGGCGGCACTGGCGTCTATCTGTCGGGGGTAAGCGGGTTCAGTAATAGCGGCACCATCACCGGCGGCAGCGCCACGGGCAATGCGGGATTCGGGGTGGTGCTCACCGGCACCGGCTCGTTCAGCAATACCGGCATCATCAGCGGCGGCACTGGCCATGGCGGCACCGCTCTTCAGCTCTATGGCACCGGCACCTTCACCAACCAAGGCAGCATCGAGGGCGGTCTCGGCTCTAATTTAGGCGCTTTAGGCGTCTATCTCGATGGCGGCGAACTGATCAATGCCGGGCTGATCGCCGCCGGTGGCGCAGCCACGCCATCGCCGCTCTACGCCGTTTATTTCGGCACCCATGCCAGCACCCTGATCGTCGAATCGGGGGCGCGCTTCCAAGGCAGCGTCAGCGCCAACGCCACCGTGTCCGACGTTCTCGCCATCGGCGGCACCACCGCCGTCGATCTCTCCGGCATCGGCACCCAATTCACCGGTTTTCACGCACTCGCCTTCGAGCCCGGCTCCACCGGCACCTTTGCCGGCTCGCTCAGCGGGCTGAATAATGATTTCGTTGATGGCTTCGCCCGCGGCGATGGCTTCTATCTCAACGGCTTCACCGCCAGCACCCCACTCGCCACCATCAACGCAGGCGGAATCCTCGCACTCACCGGCAACACGCCAGGCCAAACCCTCGATCTATTCTTCAGCTCCGCCGCCACCGGCGACGTGCTCAGCCTGACCACCGAAACCAACGGCACCAGCATCAGCATCGACCCCCATATCCTCAATCAATCCATCGCCACCGGCGTCACCCTCACGCCAGGCGGCGCCTACCAATCCGCCTTCACCATCACCAGCGCCGGCACAGTGGCGCCAACCCAACGCGGCGCCAACGGCGTCTCCGATGGCAAATCCCCCAACCCGACCCTGATCAATCACGGGGTAATCATGGGCGCCAGCACCACCCAGCCCAGAGGGTTGGGCGGCTCAGGCGTCTATTTCTATGGCTCCGGCAATTTCAGCAACACCGGCACGATCATTGGCGGCAGCGGCCCCACGGCGGGTCCCGGCGCGGCATTTTTCAGCGCGGGCACGCTCAGCAATAGCGGCACCATCCTGGGCGGCAACGGCAGCGCCGCCGGTGCTGGCGTTCTGCTGTTAGGCGCCAGCACCTTCGACAATACCGGCATCATCACCGCAGGCATCGGCAGTGCGGGTGGCAGCGGCGGTGTCGGCGTCTATCTGATGAGCGCAGGCTCGTTCGATAATAGCGGCACCATCACCGGCGGCAGCGGCGGCACTGGCAATAGCGGTGGCGTCGGCATTTACATCACCTCCGGCGGCTCATTCAGCAATAGCGGCACCCTCATCGGCGGTCAGGGCTCGACCTATGCCGGGGCGGGCGCCTATCTCATCAGGGGCACACTGACCAATGCCGGGCTGATCGCAGGCGGCCTGAACGGCTCCGGCTCGCGCGCCGACGCCATCAAATTCGGCACCCATGCCAGCAGCCTCATCGTCGAGTCCGGCGCCACCTTCCAAGGCAATGTCGTCGCCAATATTTCCGCTCCCGACACCCTCGCCATCGGCGGCACCACCGCCGTTTCTCTCTCCGGCATCGGCACCGAATTCCAAAATTTTAGCGCCCTCGCCTTCGATCCCGGCGCCACCGGCACCATCACCGGCACTTACACCGCCATGGAAAACCTCAACATCACCAGCTTCGCCCAAGGCGACACCCTCATCCTCGATGGCTTCGCCGCCACCAGCGATACCTATGTCAGCAATGTCGGCCTCGAACTCTCCAACGGCACCAACACCATCACCCTCGACATCACCGGCAGTTTCTCCACCGCCAATTTCAACGTGATCGACCCACCCACCAACACCACCATCTCCCTCAACCCCCCCTGCTTCGCCGCAGGCACCCGCATCCTCACCACAAGAGGCGAAATCCCGGTCGAAAACCTCACCCTCAATGACCACGTCATCCTCGACTCCGGCACCACCGCCCCCATCCAATGGCTCGGTTTTCGCTCCCTATCGCCCAACCGCCACCCAAACCCCGAACAAGTCAGCCCCATCCACATCCAAGCAGGCGCCCTCGCCGACAACATCCCCCACCGCGACCTTATTGTCTCGCCTGACCACGCTCTCTATCTCGACGGCGCCCTGATCCCCGCCAAAGCCTTACTCAACGGCACCACCATCCGCCAAATCAATGTTACCAGCATCACCTATTACCATGTCGAACTCCCCACCCACGCCATACTGCTCGCCGAAGGCACCCCGACCGAATCATACCTGGAAACCGGCAACCGCCACGCCTTCACCAACGCTGATTCGCTCCCGCTCATTCTCCACCCCAACCTCGCTCAAACCAGGCGGGAGCGAGAGAGCTGCGCGCCCTTCACCGAATCCGGCCCGCTCGTCGAAGCCGTCCGCGCCCAAATCCTCGCCCGCACAAACCAAACTTTCACCACCGACCCCGCCCTCACGCTCCAAACCAACCCAGACGGCTCAGTGGCGATTATCTCCCGCAGCGCAATCCCAGGCCAACTGAATGCCGACCCGCGCGACCAACGCCGCCTC
>JAJZEG010000133.1 GCA_021828605.1 Pseudomonadota bacterium
ATGTCCATCGCGGCCCGACAGTGGAAGCCCTGCTGTCCAAGCGGGCGAGCAAAGACAAAAAGCGATGAACGATCAACCGCGCGCGACGGCCCTGCTCGTGATCGATGTGCAGCACGCATTCGATATCATCGAAGCCTCCGGCGTGCCGCGCAATAATCCGCAGGCAACCGCGCAGATCGCGCAGCTGTTAGAGGTTTTCCGCGCTTGTGATCAGCCTATTTTTCATATCCACCATCACAGCACCGACCCAAATTCACTCTTTGCGCCCGATCATCCCGGCGTTCGCGTTCAGGCTATCGCCCGCGAAATCGACGGCGAGACGGTGATCATCAAGCGAGTGAATAGCGCCTTCATCGGCACCGATCTCGAAGCGCAACTCCGCGCAGCCCAGATCCAGCGTTTGGTGATTTGTGGTGCGACCACCAATCATTGCGTTGAAACCACCACCCGCATGGCGGGCAATCTCGGCTTCGATCCATGGCTGGTGCGCGACGCGACCTGGACCTTCGCGCGCACCGGCCCGGACCAGGACCATTACACGCCCGAACAAATCCACGCGATGAGCCTTGCTAATTTACACGGCGAGTTCGCAACGATCACCACCACGGCGGAGGTATTGGCGCTGGTCCAAAGCCAGCCGATCCGATCCGTGAGCGCTTAACCCGCCTCACACATCCAAATTAGCCACCTTCAGCGCATTACTCACGATGAAATCACGCCGAGGCTCGACCACATCGCCCATCAGCGTCGAGAAAATCTGATCGCTCTCCTCGGCGTCACCGATACGAACCTGTAACAAGCGTCGCACCTCCGGGTCCAAGGTGGTGTTCCAAAGCTGGTCTGGATTCATCTCGCCCAAGCCTTTGAAGCGCTGGATCGCCAAGCCTTTGCGGCCAATCGCGAACAACGCCTCAACCAGGCTGCATGGCCCCTGCACCGGGCGCAGCGCTTCACCTTGGCGCAGGCTCGGGGCGGTGGCGAACATTGCACTCAGACGCGGCTGGCGCTCGGTCAGCCAGCGCGCTTCGCTGGAACGCAGCATCGCTAAATCAAGGCTACAGCGCTCAGCAACGCCGCGCACGGTGCGCCCAATGATGATGCCGCTGGCATCCACCGCAACCACCCAACCCCGCTCATTCGGGGCTGAAATCGCATCGAGCCGCGCGGCAAGTGCCGGGGCGCGCTCGGCCAATGAGGCCGGGTCCGCACCGAGCAGCCCGACAATCGCCGCCTGTTCCAAATAGGCGACCGGCATGTCGCGCGACAAATCGGCAATCCGCCGCGCCGCCTCACGCAAAAACGGCAATTCTGCGGCAAGCTCGATCCCGTCAATATGCGCTTCATTCAAGGCGCGCTCGAACAAATACGCCTCCATCGCCTCGTCATCCTTGAGGTAGCGTTCCTCATTGCCGCGCTTGGCCCGATAAAGCGGCGGCTGGGCGATATAGAGATGCCCGCGCTCGATCAATTCGCGCATCTGGCGAAAGAAAAACGTCAGCAGCAAGGTGCGAATATGCGAACCATCGACATCCGCGTCAGTCATAATAACAATGCGGTGATAGCGCAATTTGCTAATATCAAACCCGCCTTGCTCCACCTCGGCAAAGCCGATGCCGGTGCCGAGGGCGGTGATCAGCGTGCCGATTTCCGCCGACCCCAACATCCGGTCGAACCGCGCGCGTTCGACATTCAAAATTTTGCCTTTCAACGGCAAAATTGCTTGGGTTTTACGATTCCGACCCTGCTTGGCCGAACCACCGGCGGAGTCACCCTCGACGATGAAAATTTCCGATTTTGCCGGATCGCGCTCCTGACAATCCGCAAGCTTGCCCGGCAGTGTGGAAATATCCAGCACCCCCTTGCGCCGGGTCAATTCGCGCGCCCGCCGCGCTGCTTCGCGTGCCGCCGCCGCATCGAGCACTTTTTGCACAATCAATTTGCCCTCGCGCGGATGGGTCTCCAACCAATGCTCCAGCGCATCGGCCACCGCAGCCTGCACCAGCGGCTGCACTTCCGAGGAGACTAATTTATCCTTGGTTTGCGAGGAAAATTTCGGGTCCGGCACCTTGACCGATAACACCGCCGTCAGCCCCTCGCGCATATCCTCGCCGTTCAAGGCGAGATTATCTTTTTTACTGATTGCCTCGGCAAATTTCGATAATACCCGAGTCAGCGCGGTGCGAAATCCAGCCAAATGAGTGCCGCCATCGCGCTGGACAATGTTATTGGTGAAACACAGCATGGTCTCGTGATAGGTTTCATTCCACCCCATCGCGAATTCAACCCGAATCCCCCCGGCAGCATCGGCCTTGTAGTCGGTCACTGGCGGGGCAAAAATCGGCGTTTTCGCGCGGTCCAACCAGTTCACAAACTCGGTCAGCCCGCCTTTATAGAGGAAATTTTCTTCATGCACCGGGCTATGACGCTCATCGCGCAACGAAATCGCCAGGCCCGAATTAAGAAAAGCCAGCTCACGCAACCGACGTTCAAAAATCGCGAAATCAAATTCGGTATGGGTGAAGGTGCCCGCCGAGGGCTTGAAACTCACTTGCGTCCCGGTCGGATGATCGGACGGGCCGATCTGGCGCAGTGGCGCCACCGCCTCGCCATGCTCGAAGCGAATGAAATGCTCGACGCCCTCACGCCAGATCCGCACCTCCATCCATTCCGACAGCGCATTGACCACGGCGGCACCCACGCCATGCAGGCCACCGGAAACCTTGTAGGAATTCTGGTTAAACTTACCGCCCGCATGCAATTTGGTTAGCACCACTTCCGCCGCCGAAATCCCCTCCTCGGGATGGATATCGGTGGGGATGCCGCGGCCATTATCAGTGACCGTCATCGAGCCATCGCCGTTCAGCACCATCTCGACCGCAGTGGCGAAACCGGCCTGCGCCTCATCGACCGCGTTATCGATAATTTCGGTGCCCATATGATGCAGGCCGGACCCGTCATCGGTATCGCCAATATACATGCCCGGCCGCTTGCGCACCGCATCGAGACCGCGCAGCACGCTGATCGAGGCCGCGTCATAAACATGCTCAGCCCCCGGCTCAACTCCCGACTCGGGCATGGGTTCGATCATGGGATCGGACGGGAGAACAGGGTCGGCGGATGCCTCTTGATGGGTCATGAAAACGAACGGCTCCAATCTGGGGGAAACGGCATTTTATAGCGCAAAACCGCCAATTTGCCTAATCGCCGGGCGAACCGATTAAGGCGCTGACCCGGCCAACGCCGCCCGCAGCGCCGCCGCATCCAACAGCCGCGTGGTCTCGGCCTGGCGCTGCGCCAGCACCGCCTGCTGCCAGGTGATTTCCGTTGTCAAAACAGTGTTGTAACTGACCGCGCCCAAACGAAATTGCGCGCGCGCCAGCCGATAGGCGGCCTCGGCGGTGCGGGCTGCTTCACGATCATCCGCCACCGTCGCCCGCGCCGCCTGCGCCTCGCGCAACCCATCCGCCACCTGTTGGAACGCCGTCAGCACGGTCAACCGATAGGTTGCCAGCGCATTCGCCAGAGTCGCCTGGGCCGCGCGTTCATGGGCGTGCAGCACCCCACCCTCGAAAATCGGCGTGAGCAGCGATCCCGCCAAGGTCCATAAAGCCGCACCGGGCTGAAACAAGCTGTTGAAGGTCTCCGCCGCATAGCCGCCTTGCGCGCTCAAAGTGAGGCTGGGATAAAGTGCCGCGACCGCCTGACCAACCGCCGCGTGATCGGCGCTGACCAAAGCGCGCGCGGCGATAATATCGGGCCGCTGCGCCACCAAAATCGATGGCAAGCTGAGCGGTGGATCCGCCGGCGGCGCAAAATCGCCCAGACGAAACCGCGCATCACTCAGTTGCGCGGGCGCCATACCGGCAAACACCGCAATCGCATGGCGCTGCACACTCGCTGACGCACGCAACGCCGGGATGAGTGCCAAACTCGTTTGCAACTGTGCGCGTTGTTGCAACACCGGCAAGCGCGGAATCGCCCCCGCCTGCTGCTCGCCGCGCAGCAAAACCAGCAAATGCTGGGCACTCGCGGCAATTTTCGCCTCGGTGCGGATTTGCGCCTCCAAACCGGCCTCGGTAATCGCGGCGACCACCACGTCATCGGCAATGGTCAGCCGCGCCGCCGCCGCTTGCGCCCGGCGATAGGCGATGCGCGCCCGGCCATTGCGAAACGCGCTGGAGCGCGCCCCAAACAAGCCGGGATTTTCGCTCGCCGTGCCGGTGACCTGAAAAATCGTATAGGGGCCGAACCCGAACGGACCGCTCGGGAATGCCTGACGCGATTCCTGCGGGTTGAGCGCAAGATGCGGCAAAAACGTCCCATTATTCGCCGCCGCATCGGCCCGCGCCCGCGCGACCAGCGATTGCGCCGCCTGGATGGTCGGGCTTTGCGCCTGCGCTTGGGCAATCAGCTGATCAAGTCGCTGATTATTGAACGCGCGCCACCAATGTTGATCTAACGGCGCGTTGGCGCTGGCGCTGTCGCGCAGATAATGCTTGGGCAGGGGCATGGGGGCAATTTTTGGCGCGGCACAACCCGAAAGCCCGATCAGCGCGACCCATGCGATTAATCCACGCCGTCCCATCACGCCCGCCTATGCAGCAATAAATACATCGCCGGCACCGCAAATAATGACAGCAAAAAGCCCGACGCCATGCCCGTGGCCAGCACCGCGCCGATATCATAGCGAATGACCGCTTGCGGACCGTTCGCGAGCATGAGCGGCACTGCACCGCCAATCAACGCCAGGGTGATCATCAAAATCGGGCGAAACCGCAATTTGGCCGCCCGATACACCGCTGCCACCAAATCCTCGCTGCCTCGCACTTCCAAATGGGCGATTTGCACAAACAAAATTCCCTGCCGCGCGATCAAACCCCACACCGCCAGCAGCGCGATTTCGGTGACGATATTGAGCGTGGCACCCCCCAGACTGATCAACAGCAGCGGCCCCAGACTCGCCAGCGGCACCGTGGTGATCACCACGAACGGATCACGCAGCGAGCGGAATTGCCCGGCCAGCAAAAAGAACAGACCGGCGAAGCCCAACGCAAACAGCATGTTATTGGCCCGCTGCGATTGGCGGAAGGTTGCGGAGGGCCCGGCATAACCGAACGACGATCCTGGCGCGTGCTGGCGTAAAAACGCTTTATGCAAGGTCGCGAGCGCGTCCGACAGTGCTATCCCGGCGCGGGGCTGACCGGCGATGGTAATGGTTGGCAATCCCTGCCACGAGCCGATGGCACTGGGCCGGGAGCGCAGGCGCATGCGGGTGACATCACCGAGCGGGATCAGCGTGCCCGCTTTGGTGCGCACCGGGGTTGCCGCCAGCGCGCCAATATCAATCGCGCGTGGACCGGTCGCGATAATATCCAAATTGGCATGGCCCAAACTCACATGCGCCAAGGCCGCACCCGAGAGCGAATCACTGATCGCCGCCCCGATCGCCGCCTGACTAACACCCAAATTGGCGGCCAGACGGGTGCGGGTGGTGATGATATATTCCGGCTGCACCGAGCCCGGCGATACTTGCAGAAAATCGAACTTTCCGCTGGCATAGCCTGCATTGATGATCGATTGCGCGAGGTTGAGCAAATTGCCGTAATGGGTCTGGCCCGACACCAACACGTCAATCGGCAAACCGTTCAGCCCTGGCAGGCCGTTATTTTCGGTAACATACGCTTTTACGCCTGGCAGTTTCGCCAAGGCCGCACCGAGCGTTTTTGCCGCATTGCGCGCCTGACTCGGATTAGCAAAACTATAGCCGCCGAACAGGCCGTGATAATTCTCATCGGCAACCATCCAGTCCGGCTGCCCCGGCTCCAGCCGATTGAGCACCGACTGGATGGTATGGAATTGCTGGGTCAAATAAGTGATCGAGGCGCCGTAAGGGCCTTCGGCAAATATATTCACCGATAACCCATCCGCCGCCGGGGTTAAATTACGCGGCGCCGCACTGTACAGGCCGGCACTCAGCGCCGCGAGCAGCAGCGCCACACCGACCACCCAGCCCGGATGCGGCAGGCTGCGCGCGAGCAAGCGCAAATAGGTGCCACGGAACCGATCAATAATCGATGGCCGCGTTGATTGATGCTCGCGCGCCCCCGCCCATAGCGCGATCAATGGCACGGCGGTCAGCGCAATCAGCAGCGAGAATAAAAACGCGGTGATCAACACCAAGGCGAAGGGGCGAAACAACGCTGCGGTCAGACCTTGCAAAAACACCAAAGGCAGAAATGCCACCACCAGAGTCGAGGAAATCGCCGCGAGCACCGGGGCGAGCTGGGTTACGCTGGCCCCCGCCGCATCCAAAGGTGCCTCGCCCTCGGCGATGCGTCGGAAAATATCCTCGACCACCACAATCGCGTCATCGACCACCAGCCCAACCGCCAGCACCAAAGCGATAATGGTGAATAAATTAAGGCTCTCGCCGAGCAGATGCATCACAATCGCCGCACCGAACAGCGAGAGAATAATCGCGAGGAACGGCGCCGCCGCCGCGCGTAAAGTGCCGAGCGACAGCCGGACGATCACGCCGACCAACAAGACGGTGATCAGCAAGGTCGCTGCCAGATCGCGCAAACTTCTGGTAATGCTGACCGACTGGTCATAGGTGACGTTGAGCTGCAAGCCCGGCGGCAGGGTGGTGCGAATATTGGCCAGCACCTTGCGAAAATCCCGCGAGACTTGCAGCACATTGCCACCCGGCGCGACGCCGGCAGCGAGGAACACCGAGGGTTTGCCGCGCCACCAGTTTTTGAAACTATGCGAGGGCGGGCCGAGTGTGACCGTCGCCAGCGCCGAGAGTGGGATGGTCACGCCCTGGCGGGTGGTGATCGGGATCGCGCGGAACCGCGCCAGCGAACCCAGATCCGGGCTGCCTTGGATGGTGATAATCGCCGCCTGATTGCGCAAACTACCGCCCGCCGCCAACCCCGCCCGGCTGCGCAAGGCGCGCGCCACATCGCGGGCGGTCACCCCCAACGCGACCAGCCGCGCCGGGTCCATCGCCACCCGGATTGCCGGGCTTGGTGCGAATAAATGCACCGGCCCGATATTCGGCACCGTCTCCAAACGGGGGATGACGTCGGTTTGCAAAAACCGGATGACGCTGGTGCGCGAAATCCCCGGCGCGATCCGGGCATTGACGTTGAGTTCCTGATTACCGTTCGAGCGCCCGACCAATGCCACATTCGGCAAGCGCACCGCCGCCGGGATATTATTGCGCGCCGCATTCACCGCCGAGAGCACCTCGGCATAGGTGGTGTTCGGGTTCGCCCCCGGTGCCAGGAACGCGCGCACATGCGAAGAACCCTGGCGCGACGAGCCGGTCACATAGGCAATCCCACCCACCGCCGCGACACTCGCTTCGGTCGGCACCGTCACAAACCGATTAACCACCGACGCCGCCGCACCGGGATAATGGGTCGAAATTTTGATCCGGTTGGCGGGGATCGGCGGGCTCGGACGGATCGGCAAGGTCGCGAGCGACACCAAGCCGAACAGAGTGAGTGCGGCAACGCCGAGCAGCACCAGAATCGGGTGGCGCAGCAAGCGCGCCCAAACGCCGGGAGGCGGCAACCCGCTATCGGTCGCGTGTTGATCCATCAGGATGTCGCGCTAATCGGCTCGATGATTTCACCCGCGCGCAATTTGAACCCGCCCAAAGCGACAATTCGGTGCAGTTGGGGGTTCGCCGCGATAATCGCATCGGCATGGCGGGTGGTCAGCACATGCACATAGACCGCCTGCACCCGGATTTTCCCCGCTTTGGTGCGCAGCGCATAGACAAAACTGCCAATCGGGCCATTGACCAGGGCAGCTGCCGGAATCGCCAGAGCCGGCACCGAGGCACCCACCTTCAAATGCACAATGCCAAACGCACCGGGCAGGCTCGCCGGGTTCGGATCGATAATCCGCCCTTCGACCATGCGCGCCCGCGTCGCGATGTTCAGCGCCGGGCTGAGTGCGGTGATCACCCCATGCACTTTCCGCGCTTGCGCCGTGACCGTTGCCTGCGCATGGGTCGGCAAGGTGAGCGAAAACCGATCACCCGGCGCGATGCCCGCTAATTCGGTTTGCGGCACCGCGAAGCGCACCAGCAACGGGCTGGTTTGGGTCAATGTCACAATCGGCGCGCCGGGTGCCAGATAATCGCCCACCGACACCCGCCTGATCCCCAGCACGCCGCTGAACGGCGCGGTCACCACTAATTTATCGGCCTGCGCCTGGTCGAGGGCCGATTGCGCACGGGCTTGCGCCGCGATGGAGCGATCCGCATCGATTTGCGCCGCACTCACCCCGGAAATCGCCTGTAATTTGGCGTCGCGCGCCAAGACCTGCAGCGCAGCCGCCGATTTTGCCCGGTCCAACGCCAAACGCGCCAAAGCGGTGGCCGCATCCATGCGGAGTAAAACCTGGCCCTGGGTGACATGATCGCCCGAGTGAAACAGCACCGCACTGACCACGCCTGTTCGGCTCGCGGCCAAAATCGTGTTTTGCGCGGCAACCACATGGCCGGCGAGTTCGATCGCCGCCCGATATTGCACCGGCTTGACCGTGCTGACCGGCACGCGCGGCGCGGCAATCGCAGCACTGGCCTGCGCAAGAGCGGGCCATGCCAACAACAGCAGGAACAACAAACGAGAGCGAACAGGCAACCAAGCGGGGCGCATCAATCATCCTGACAGCGGCCGCGCGGGCCAGTGAACACTATAATTTTATTACGCGGATTTTGCGCCTTGGCAAAGATGGCTCACGCGATAATGATGGGCATCAAGGGAGAAGCCAGCCATGATCATCAATACGGTGAGCGAAGCAAGCGCGACCCATAGCGTGTTCAATCAGGTGGGCGAGCCGCCGGACTATAACGCCTATCAGCGTGATCAGGCTTTGACCGACGCCATCGCCGCCTTTGGTGCGGGCTGGGCGGCGCGCAAACTCGATGGCTGCGGCGCCTTGATCGGCAGCGCCGCGATGCGCGAATCGGCCGCCGACGCTCATCGGCACCATCCAGAACTGCGCAGCCATGACCGGTTCGGCAACCGGATCGATCAGGTGGAGTTTCACCCCGCCTGGCACGCGCTGATGACGCAGGCGCGGGCGAGCGAAACCCATTCCCTGGCCTGGAGCGATTCCCGCTCCGGCGCGCAAATCGCCCGCGCTGGGCTTGCCTATTTATGGGGTCAAGGCGAACCGGGCGTGATGTGCCCGAGCGCCATGACCTTCGCCGCGCGCGGCGCCTTGGCCCATGCGCCCGACCTGCTCGCGCAATTCGGCCCGAAAATCTGGTCCACCCACTATGATCCGCGCTTGCTGCCGCCGGAGCAAAAATCAGGGCTGGTGGTGGCGATGGCGATGACTGAAAAGCAGGGCGGCAGTGATTTGCGCCAAACCCAAACTTTCGGCGAACCGGTGAGTAACGGTCGCTATCGCTTGACTGGCCATAAATGGTTTTTCTCGGTGCCGATTGCCGATTTATTCCTCACCCTCGCGCGCACCGGCGACGCGATTTCCTGCTTTCTGGCGCAAGGCTGGCGTGATGACGGGACGCGCAACGGCGTGCAGATCCAGCGGCTCAAGGATAAAATGGGCAATCGCTCCAACGCCTCCTCGGAAGTCGAGTTTCGCGGGCTGGACGCCGTGCTGGTCGGCGAGCCAGGGCGCGGCATCGCGACCATTATCGACATGGCGCATCTGACCCGGCTGGAATGCGCGCTCGGTGGCGCTGCCTTGATGCGTCACGCGCTGAGCCTGGCTTTGTTCCACACCCAGCATCGCACCGCCTTTCAGCGCAAACTCATCGATCAGCCGATCATGGGCCGCGTGCTGGCCGACATGGCGCTCGATGCCGAGGCGGCGCTCTGGCTCGCTTTGCGCGCGGCGGCGGCGGTTGATCGTGGCGAGGCCTTGGCCCGGGTGATCGTGCCGGTGGCCAAATATTTCATTTGCAAACGCGCGCCCGGTTTGGTGGCCGAGGCGGTGGAATGTCATGGCGGCAACGGCTTTGTCGAGGAAAACCCGATTGCCCGGCTCTATCGCGAGGCACCGCTGAACGGGTTATGGGAAGGCTCAGGCAATGTCATGTGCCTCGATGTTCTCCGCGCGCTGACCCGCCACTCCGAGGCGGCAGAGGCGTTGCGCGCGGAACTCGCGCAAGCGCGTAATGTTGCCCCTGGTTTGGATCGGATGATCGCCGCCATCGATCAGGCCTTGGCCAACCCGTCCCGGATTGAGGCCGACGCCCGGCTGGTGGTTGAACAGATCGCCCTCGCTTTGACCATGGTGGTGCTGCGCGCTCATGCGCCCGCGATCATCGCCGAGGGATTTTGCGCCGCGCGCATTACCGCCCCTGGCCTGGCCTATGGCACCGCAAGCGGCATCGATACCGAAGCGATCTTGGAGCGGGCTTCGGTTATTCCGACCTGATTAAATCAGGGCGATTATGCATTACTTGACGAATTATTTTTTGCTAGAACCCCTTTATCAGCAAGGGGTAGTTATCATGACCAGCATCAAGCAACTCACCGGTCCACAGTTTGAGGCTCTGTTTCCGGACGAAGCGGCTTGCGATACGGTAATCCCCCCGTTTTTAACGGGACTTTTGGGTAGAATTCACGCGGCGCGTTTCAGTTTCTGAGCGGGAGTGATCCCGCCGATCGCCATATTGGGTCGTTCGTTATTGTATGTCCAGAGCCATTGC
>JAJZEG010000396.1:0-10138 GCA_021828605.1 Pseudomonadota bacterium
AGCAGCACTCACAATTTCGGCCGCAGAAGCGGTGCGCGCGTTGATCAGCACCACCATCGGCTTGTTGGTAATAACATCCCCCGGACGCGCATACCAAACCGCATCATCCTCAGCATGACGACCATGGGTTGAGACAATTTCACCCGCGCTCACGAAGTCACGCGCCACCGCAACACCTTGTTCGAGCAAACCGCCTGGATTATTGCGCAAATCAAGCACATAGCCGGTCACCTTATGGCCGTGCGCCTTGGCTTCGCGGTTCAGCTTGCGCACCGCGCGGCGAATATCGCGATTGGCGTTCTGCGCGAAACTGGTCAGGCGCATATAGCCGATGGACCCGTACAAATGACTATGAACCGCTTTGACATGAATAATCGCGCGGACCAGCGTGAGCGTGATTGGTTTTTCGACGCCCGCGCGCTTGAGCGTGAGGGTGATCGGCGCACCCACCTTGCCGCGCATATCATTCACCGCCTGACTAAGCGTCAGGCCGATCAGCGGCTTGTTATCGATCGCGACAATCAAATCACCCGGCTTGATCCCGGCTTTCGCCGCCGGCGTGCCATCAATCGGGCTAATCACTTTGATAAAGCCCGACGCTTCGGAAACTTCGAGCCCCAGCCCCCCAAATCGGCCAGAGGTTTCCGCCTGCATATCCTTATATTGGCGCGTATTCATGTAGCCGCTATGCGGGTCGAGTGCGGCGAGCATGCCGTTCAACGCCCCATAAATCAGCTTTTTCGCGGGCTCGGGCGACACGTAATCGGCGCGGATCCGCTCGAACACATGGCCGAACAGGCTGATTTGCTGATCTGTTTTCGAGCCTGACGCATTATCCGCGAGCGCCGCATGAAATGCGGGTGCCACGGTGCCAACCGCAATCCCGAGCACAAAACCACAGGACACTAATAACCCAGCCTTACGCGTCATTCGTCACAGATCCCTTTTTTCAACAATTACCATGAGGGGGCGCGGCGCGGAAGTCCAGACGTCACGGCCTCGCATGCGCATCCGAAGCAAATCCCAAAGCGGGATTAACCGGCGTGCCATTCTGGCGCAATTCCACATAGAGTTTCGGCGCGCCACCGCCGTTTCGACCTTGCGCCGCCATGGCCGCGATCGGCTGGCCAGGCACGATTTTTTGACCCACGCGCACGATAAATCGGTGAACCCCGGCGATCACAAAATCGTTTCCATTCGCGCAGGATAGAATCAACAGCTTACCATAGGATTGAAATCGCCGTGCAAACGCGACGCGCCCGGCGCAAGAAGCACTGACCATCGCCGAGGGAGCCGTGGCAAAGGTATCGCCCAGAGCCGGGCCCGCCATGGTTTGCGCGCCAAATTGCCGCACCAGCCGCCCCGCCACCGGGGCACCGGCCAAATCGGCGGGCGTGCTTTGATGGGTGCTTGCGAACGGCCTGATCCGCGCGCTCGCCTCATGCGCGGCTGCGCGTTGCACCGCGCGCAAACGCGCGATCATCCCGTTAAGGGAGTGCGCCCGCGCCGCGTTCGCCGCTTCCGCCTGTGCGGCCAGAAACTTACGCCGACCGGCATCCTGCTCCGCCGCTTGGGCGAGCGTAATCGCTGATTGCAGCCGGTCGCGCGCCGCCCTTTGTTGAGCCAAGGCCGTTTGCAGCTGGGTTTGCTGGAGGGCCACTTGCTGGCGTAGGGCGCGGTCGCGGATCATTATTCGATGTAAATCCGCCGCGCGCGCGCTGATCAGCCGGGTTAGACCGCGCATCACCAACGCCCCGCGCACGGAAGCGGTCATCGGCTGGCCGCTGCCGAGCAGGCTGCCCGTCGGGTGGGCCGCAAGACGCAGCATAATGGGGATGAGCGGGCGCAAAGCCGCCTCAGCGCGCGCCCGCTTGGCATTGGCTTGCGCCATCGCCTGATCAAGGGTCGCGAGATGCGCACTCATTGAAGCCGTGCGATTTTCGGTTTCCCGAAGGGCGGCGTTGAGGCTGATTTCCTGCGCGGTTAGTGTCTTAGCGCGCAAACTTGCCGCCACCAATGCGTGCTCGGCAAGCGTGATGTGGCGCCGATCCACCTGCGCGCGCCGCAAAGCCGCAGCGCGTTGCTGCTCGGCGTTGGTCAGGCTTGGCGCGCCAGCATGAGCCCACCCGACCAGCAGGCTGGCCAGCAGCACCCAAGCGGGTGCGGAATGGCTAATCCGCACCGGGCTTCGATGAAGCAGCGCCGATCAGCAGGCTTTCCCCGGTCATCTCTGCGGGCTGCGCCAAACCGAGCAAGGAAAGCAAGGTCGGCGCGATATCGGCCAGCCGCCCGTGGCGTAAGGCGGTAATCCCCGGCACGCCCATGAGCAAAGCGGGCACCTCATTCAGCGTGTGGGCGGTGTGCGGTCCGCCGGTCGCCGGATCCTTCATGAGTTCGCAATTACCATGATCCGCCGTCACCAACAGCGCCCCGCCTTGCGCGTTTACCGCCTCGGCAATCGCGCCCAGCCCGGTATCCACCGCTTCCACCGCCTTGATCGCCGCAGCCAAATCGCCGGTATGCCCGACCATGTCCGGGTTGGCATAATTGAGCACAATCAGGTCAAACCGGTCGGATTTTATCGCGGCGACCAATTTTTCGGTGAGTTCCGGCGCCGACATTTCCGGCTGCAAATCATAGGTCGCGACCTTGGGCGAGGCGACCATGATCCGCTCCTCGCCGGGATATTGTTGCTCCGCCCCACCATTCAAAAAATAGGTGACATGCGGATATTTTTCAGTCTCGGCGGCACGCAACTGGGTCATCTTCGCCTCCGCCACCACCGCGCCGAGCAGATGCTCCATCGGCTGGGCGGTAAATAAAGCCGGGATGAGCGGATCTAATTCAGCGGAATAGGCCACCATGCCCAAAGTAGCGGCAAATGTCGGCTGCACCGCGCGCTTAAAACCATCAAACTCAGGGTCCAGCAGGGCTGCAAGGATTTCGCGCACCCGATCCGCCCGGAAATTCGCGCATAACAGCCCGTCACCATCCGCCATCCCCGGATAATCGCCAATCACGCAGGGTTTAACAAACTCATCGGTTTCCTTGGCGTCATACCGCGCTTGGATCGCCGCCCCGGCACGCGCGGCAGGCTCACCCTGGCCAGCGGTGATCAAATCATAAGCGCGCTGCACCCGTTCCCAACGATGATCGCGATCCATCGCAAAATAACGCCCGCAGATTGTGGCGATGGTCGCACCCTTGGGCAGCGCCGCTTGCAACCAATTCAGACAATCCACCCCCGATTGCGGCGGGGTATCGCGCCCGTCCATCAGCGCATGGACCCAAACTTTCAGTCCTGCTTCGGCCAGCAAGGTCGCGAGGGCAGCGATGTGGCGTTGGTGCGCATGCACCCCACCCGGTGAGACCAGCCCGAGCAGATGGCACGCACCTTTGCTCGCGTGCAAATCAGCGATAAAACGCTGCAAAGCCGGATTGACCGCCAGGCTACCATCCTCAATCGCGGCATCGATGCGGGGCAATTCCTGCATCACCACCCGACCGGCGCCGATATTGGTATGACCAACCTCGGAATTGCCCATCTGCCCCTCGGGCAGCCCGACATCGCGGCCAGAGGTGCGCAAAAACCCATGCGGGGACTGCGCCCAAAGCCGATCAAAATGCGGGGTGCGCGCCGATGCCACGGCATTATCGGCCTGCTCCGCACGCCAGCCGAAACCATCCAATATCGTCAACATGACCGGTCGCATTTTTGCTCCTTTAGCACTGCTCATGGGCAATGGTTGATATGGCGCAGGGGCTCATGGCCGCCCCGACCGGTGATACGGGTGCCCGGCGAGAATGGTTTGAGCGCGGTAGAGTTGTTCAGCCAAAATAACCCGCGCCAGCATATGCGGAAAGGTCAAATTACTGAGCGAGAGCACCAAATCCGCGCGGTCATTAATTGGCGCCGCCAAGCCTTCCGCGCCGCCAATCACGAACACGCAATGCAAACCGGCCTCGCGCCATTGTCCCATACGCGCCGCGAGACCTACAGTGTCGAGCGCCACCCCGCCACTATCAAGGGCGATAACATAGTTTTTAGGATCCAGTCGGGCGAGCATCGCACTCGCCTCGCGCGCCTTGATTTCGGCGGCACTGCCGACACCATCGGCCAGCGCGATCAACTCCAAGCGCGGATTGATCCGACCCGCATAGCGGTGAAAAAGGTCCGATTCCGGCCCGGACCGATCGCGACCAATGGCGATCAGGCCCAGACGCATCGCTCAGACCGGTTCGTCGAGATCAGCACCCCACATTTTCTCGAGCGCATACATTTCCCGGGCCTCGGCCTTGAACAAATGCACGACAATATCCCCGGCATCGACCAGCACCCAATCCGAGCCGGACGCCCCTTCGGTTTGCACGCGTTTGACGCCGATCTCGGCAAGCTTATCGAGCAAATGCGTCGCCATCGCCGCGATCTGCCGATCGGCCAAACCGGTGGCAATCACCATCCGATCCGCGAAGCTGGCGCGCCCGGCTAAATCGAGCACCACCACCTCCTCGGCCTTATCATCCTCCAGGCTCGCGACAATCACCGCTTGCATTTGCGCCAGCCGATCCGGCGCCACTTTGCGCATGACCGGTTTTTTGGTTTTGGCTGCTGGTTTCGGGCCCGCGATCACCGCTTTTTTGCGCGGTGTTCCAGGCGCTTTGGGTGCGGCAACAACAGGTTTGGGCGGCTTGCGCGGGGTGCGGGTGCGCGGGGTCGCAGGCGCAGGCGGCGAGGTGCGCGAGGGTGTTCGAGCGATGATCGCAACTCCTTAGGTCAAGGCGCAGGCGGGACGTGGCGGCGCTGCGCGCGGATTTGACTCGCTGATAAAGGATTTTCGCGAATCATCAATAAGCTCCAGCGCGGTGCGGCACTGCGCGCGAGTAAAATACTGGCTTCACGTCGCAGCCTGGCATGGCGCATCAACCGGGCCGCTTGCCCGGCCAGGGCTTTGCGGGTTGCCCCCGGACGCGGCAAAACCGCAATCGGCATGGCGTTGATCAAATGTCGCCAGCGATGCCATCGCGGTAATTGCTGCAAATTATCAGCCCCCATCAAAAAAACGAACCGCGCGCGGGGAAAGCGTTGGCGCAGCGCCGATAATGTATCGACGGTGTAAGTGGTGCCCAGCGCGCGCTCCAGATCGGTCGCGATAATGCGCCGGTCCGGGTCGATTTTTGCGGCCCACGCCAGCCGTTCGGCCAAGGGTGCCATGTCGGATTTTGATTTGAGCGGATTGCCCGGCGAGACCAGCAGCCAAACCTGATCGAGTCGCAAATGGCGCAGCGCCGCCTGGGCAATATGAGCGTGGCCGGCATGGGCCGGATTGAAGCTGCCGCCGAGCAGCCCGATGCGCAGGCGGCGTTTGTCGCCAAACCGGTTCAGGTTCGCACCTGACCCGTGCCAAATAAGTGATAACGGTAAGTCACCAGCTGATCGAGCCCGACCGGGCCGCGCGCATGCAACCGGCCGGTCGCGATGCCAATTTCCGCGCCAAAGCCGAACTCCCCGCCATCACAAAACTGGGTGGAGGCATTCCACAGCCCGACCGCCGCATCAATCCCGGCCAAAAACATCTCTGCCGTTGCTTGATCCTGCGTGATAATCGCCTCGGTATGCGAGGAGCCATGAGTGGCAATATGCGCCAGCGCCGCCTCGATCCCATCGACGATTTTAATGGATAAAATCGCGTCCAGCCATTCGGTGTGAAAATCGGCCTCGGTGGCGCGCGGCAGGCCGGGCATCAGCGCACAGGCGCGGTCATCGGCCCGAAACGCGCAGCCCAAGGCCGCCAGATCAGCCACCAATAATGGCAATAAAGCGGGGGCGATTGCAGCATCAATCAGTAAGGTTTCGGTTGCCCCGCACACGCCAGGGCGGCGCATTTTGGCGTTGGTTAAAATAGCCCGCGCCATCGCCGGATCAGCCGCCGCATGAACATAAGTGTGGTTGAGCCCTTCGGCATGGGCCAGCACCGGCACGCGCGCGTCGCGCTGCACCCGCTCGACCAGGCTCTTGCCGCCGCGCGGAATGATCAAATCGATTAAACCGCTCGCACCCAGCATCGCGGCCACAAAAGCCCGATCCGCGCTCGGGGCGATTTGCACACAGGCAAGGGGCAGCTCAGCGCGCTCCAACCCGATTTGCATGGCCGCATGGATCGCCCGTGCCGAATGCACGCTCTCAGAGCCGCCGCGCAGCAGCACCGCATTGCCTGATTTCAAACAAAGGGCGGCGGCATCCGCGCCAACATTCGGGCGGCTTTCGTAAATCATCCCAATCACGCCAATCGGCTGCGGCACCCGGCGGATCAACAACCCGTTCGGCTGCCGCCATTCGGCCAGGATTTTGCTCAACGGATCGGGCAGCGCCGCCACCGCCGCAACGCCCTCGGCCATGGCCGCGATGCGCGCTTGGGTGAGGCGGAGCCGATCGGCAAAGGCCGCGTTGGCGCGCGGCCCCGAAGGGTCAAGCCCATCCAGGTCGCGCGCGTTAGCCGCCAAAATATCGGGCGTGGCCGCGTGCAACGCCTCCGCCGCCGCGCGAAGCGCCGCATTGCGCTGATCGGTGGAGGCGCGCGCCAAATCGGCCCCCGCCGCGCGGGCCTGCGCGCCCATCCAGACCATCGTTTCCAAGTCGTTATCCGCCATTGTTGGTAGGTGCGCCGAGTATGCGCGCAAATCAACTCCCCGCGCGGCACCCTTCCGGCAAGGCGGTGAACCGGCTATCTGAAACCCTA
Source organism: Pseudomonadota bacterium (assembly GCA_021828605.1). The sequence goes on from JAJZEG010000396.1 coordinate 6,738, forward strand.
TGTCTGTTCGCACGGCTCGACCGTCAAATCCTGATCCCGCGCCGACCGCGCGGTTGCGCCTGCGTGGCTTCACGCCGCAGGACCATGCGGCGTTTCATCGCCAGATCAATGATTGGGAGATTTGTCGGCGCCTGCCCGAATCGCCCTATCCTTATCCCGAATCCTTGGCGCAAGCCTGGATCAACGCCGCGATCAGCGATCGATCGCAGAATGTCGCGTATGAATTCGCGATGATTGAGGCCGCCCATGATCGGCTGATCGGCAGCGCCGGGCTGCGGCTGGCCAAGCATGCCAGCACCGCCAGCCTCGGCTATTGGACCGGGCGCGCGCATTGGCGCCAAGGCTTTGCCCGCGAGGCGCTGCACAGCCTGATCGCCTGGGGCTTCGCTGAATTGCCGATCACCGCCATTACCGCTGACGTCGCGATGGATAATCTTGCGTCGCGCGCGCTGCTGAGCGATTTGGGATTTCGGCAAACCGGCACCGGACAAGCCCGGTTCACCGGCAAACCCAATGAGCGTCTGGCCGTGCTGCATTTTGCGCTGGCCCGCGATGTGAATGAACCCGCCTTTGCCGCCAGCGCCGAACGCCCTGCGGATCCCGCGCCAAGCGACCGCCCGATGCTGCTGGTGGCCGCCTGCGCGCTGATTAATCCGCACGGCCAAATTTTGCTGGCGCGCCGACCGCCGGGCAAACGCTTGGCCGGATTATGGGAATTTCCGGGTGGAAAACTGGCCGCCGGTGAAATGCCCGAAGCGGCCTTGGTGCGCGAGTTGAGCGAGGAGCTTGGTATTCTTGTTCGTGAGAGCGACCTCGCCCCGTTTGTTTTTGCCTCACACGCTTATGCCGATTTTCATTTGCTGATGCCGCTTTATTTATGTCGGCGCTGGCAAGGCGTGCCGACCGGGCGCGAGGGTCAGGCCTTGGCCTGGGTCGCACCGGACCGGCTCGATGAATATCCGCTCCCCCCGGCAGACCGCCCGCTGATCCCCATGCTGCGCGATTTTCTGTAAGGTGCCCCGATGACCCCACCCAACCCGACCGCCGCGATCCTGATCATTGGCAACGAAATCCTCTCCGGTCGCACCCAGGATATCAATGTCCAATTTCTCGCCCAGCGTCTCGCCGCCATCGGCCATCGGCTGGAGGAGGTGAGGGTGATCCCCGATGTCACCGAGCGCATCATCGGTGCGGTGAATGAGTTGCGCGCCGCCTATGACAATCTCTTCACTACCGGCGGCATCGGGCCGACCCATGACGATATCACCAGCGAATGCGTGGCGGCCGCCTTCGGCGTGCCGTGGGAGCCGCACCAGCCCACCTTCGCGGCGATGCAGGCGCATCTGGGCGAGCGTTTCAACCCGGCCCGCCAGCGCATGGCGACCATGCCGCGCGGCGCTGTGCCAATCCCCAACGCGATGTCGATGGCGCCGGGTTTTTCGGTGGGTAATGTGCATGTGATGGCCGGGGTGCCCCGGATTATGCAGGCGATGTTTACCGCACTTGAACCAAGCCTCGCGCGCGGCACCCCGATTGCAATGCGCGCGGTGCATGGGCTTGGCATTCTGGAAGGCAATATCGCCGCCGGGCTTGGCGCGATCCAGGCGCGTTATCCGCAGCTCGATTTAGGATCCTACCCGTTTTACCGCGAAACCGGCTCAGGGGTGGCGATGGTCGCCAAAGGCACCGATACCACTGCCCTGGAGGCCGCAATCGGCGAATGCCGCGCGTTGATCGCAGCGCACGGCATCACCCCGATCGATGGCGAACCCGCCTTGGGCTGAACGCCGCTCGAGCCGACGATATTCAGGCTTTTTTCGGTGGCAGCGCCAAAGCCAGCGATAATTCCTTGAGCCTGTTTGGTGCGATCTCAGCCGGTGCCCCCATCATCAAATCCTCGCCTTGCTGGTTGAGCGGAAAGGCAATGATTTCGCGCAGATTCGGCTCATCGGCCAACAGCATCACCATCCGATCAATCCCCGGCGCTGAGCCGCCATGCGGGGGGGCGCCAAAGCGGAACGCATTCAACATACCGCCAAACCGCGCCTCGACCTCCTCAGCGCCATAACCGGCAATCTCAAAGGCGCGCAGCATCACCTCGGGTTTGTGGTTCCTGATCGCGCCCGAGGATAATTCGATACCATTGCAGACGATGTCATATTGGAACGCCTTGATGGTCAGCGGATCCTGATTATTCAGCGCGTCCAGCCCGCCTTGCGGCATCGAAAACGGATTATGCGAGAAGGCAATCGATTTGGTGTCCTCGTCATATTCATACATCGGAAAATCAATAATCCAGCAAAATTTAAAGACGTTCGGATCGATCAAGCCGAGATCAGTGCCGAGTTTGCTGCGCACCGCGCCTGCGAATTTGGCGGCGCTGTCGCGCGGGCCGGCGGCAAAAAACACGGCGTCGCCCGGCTTGGCCCCGACCGCCAGCCGGATCGCCTCGGCGCGCGCGGGCTCCAGATTTTTCGCAATCGGCCCCTTGGCACCCTCGGCATCGAACTGGATATAGCCCAACCCACCGGCCCCTTCGGCACGCGCCCATTCATTCAATTTATCGAAAAAACTGCGCGGATGGGCGCCACAGCTCGGCGCGGGAATCGCGCGCACCACCCCGCCTGCCGCGACGATTTTCGCAAACAAGCCAAAACCCGACTCCCGGAACGGCTCGGTGACATCGCTGATTTCCAGCGGATTGCGCAAATCAGGCTTATCCGAGCCATATTTCAACATCGCCTGATCATAGGCGATGCGCGGGAACGGCCAGTCACTCACCGTCCGACCTTGCGCAAATTCCTTGAACAAGCCACCCAAGACCGGCTCGATGGTCGCGAACACATCGTCCTGGGTAACGAAACTCATCTCGAAATCAAGCTGATAAAACTCACCCGGCGCGCGATCAGCGCGGCTCGCTTCATCGCGAAAACAGGGTGCGATCTGGAAATACCGATCAAACCCGGCCACCATCAATAATTGCTTGAATTGCTGCGGCGCTTGCGGCAACGCGTAAAACTTACCCGGATGCAGCCGGGCAGGGACCAGAAAATCCCGCGCCCCTTCCGGCGACGAGGCGGTGAGAATCGGCGTGGTGAACTCGGTAAATCCCCGCTCGGTCATCGCGCGCCGCAGCCAGGCGACAATATTCGCGCGCAGCATGATGTTGCGATGCAGTTTTTCCCGCCGCAAATCCAAAAACCGATAGCGCAGCCGCAAATCCTCGGGGAATTGCGCATCACCCGCGACCTGGATCGGCAACTGATCCGCCGCCGACTGCACCACCAGGCTCTCCGCGCGCACCTCAATGGCGCCGGTCGCGAGCTTCGGATTCTGGGTGCCCTCGGCGCGGGTCACCACGCTGCCGGTGACCGTGATCACGCTTTCGACCCGCAACGCCG
>JAJZEG010000396.1:10148-10588 GCA_021828605.1 Pseudomonadota bacterium
GGATGATTCGATATCGAATAAGGCCGATCCTTGCGCAAACACGCATTGGGTGATGCCCGCATGATCGCGCAGATCAATGAATAACAGCCCGCCATGATCGCGTTTGGCATGCACCCAGCCGGAAAGCCGGGCGGTGATCCCGGCATCCTCGCCGCGAAGCGCGCCGCAATTATGGGTCCGATAGTCATGCATGAGGGTCAGTCCTGGTTTTGCTTGTGGCGCAAATGACGGGCCGCCCTCTTTCCTGTCAAGCCAGCCCGTGCCAGTGACCAGGGATGAAATCGAACCCTGGCTTCGCCGAACCGTACCTGATCACCGAAACCGCTGACCTTGAGGCGCTGTGTGCGCGGCTGGCCACGCATGATTTTATCACCGTCGATACCGAATTCATGCGCGAGCGCACCTATTTCCCTGAGCTTTGCGTCATTCAAATCGGCGGC
>JAJZEG010000291.1 GCA_021828605.1 Pseudomonadota bacterium
GAAATAATTGCCCAGCACGAAGCCGAACAGGCCGATCAGCCCGATACTGATGAAGGTCTCCAACTGGCCGAGAATGACGACATTGCCCTTGATCGCGAACCCAGCGGGGACCGAGGCGAGCATTTTGCCTAGGCTCAGAGCGAAACATTGGGTGAGATTGGCGGGCTGGGTGATGCCGCCGGTGCGCACCGTCACCGCGCCGCTGGCCCAGAAGGCGAGGGCGAAACTCAGTATGGTGATGAGCATGCTGAGTAAGACCTGACGGACGCTGGTGCCAAATCGGCACAGCGCATCGGCGATCAATAATTCGAGATAGGTGGGCAGGGCTTTGATGGTGAGGCGTCGTAAGCCTGTCGCGCCCAAGGCGGGTTGTTTGTTGATCACCGCTTCGGCGCGCGCGATTTTTTCCACCTGATCGGGCCGCAGGCTGCGCCGCTCCATCCGTTTGGCGGCGACATAGGCCTCGGCGGCATCGCGATACAGGCCGTTGGAAGCGAGCAAAGCCGAGATTTTGCGGTAAATCCCTGCGGCTTCGCGCGGGGCGAGCGCGACATAATGGCTGATGCGGTCGGTGGATAATTTTTGCTCGGTTGGATTGGTGATTCGGGCGGCGGCGATGGTCAGAAAATCGCGATAGGCGGTGGGGTCGGCTTGGACGATGGCGTCGCCCGGGAGCGAGTCCCATTCGATATCGCAGCCGGTCAGATCGGCACGGTGCAGCGAGCAGGAATGCAAAACGCTGCGCTCGAACACCACGTTGCGGCGGAATACCGCGCGATACAGATCGCAGGCGCTCAAGCGGGCACCGGCGAAACTGGTTTCATTGAACTCGGCATAGCGGAAATCGCACTGATCGAGCGTGGCGTCGCGGAAGGCGACCTTATGGAAGCGGCTGGCGTGGAAATCGGCGTTTTTGATCGGCTGACCGCCCGCAATGCCGGAGATGCGCAGATTGGCGAGAGAAAGATTGGAAAAATCGCCATCGCTGAGATCATAATCGGTGAGATCGAGGGTGTTGGCCGGGTCGCGTGCGGCGAGGAGGGAGATCAGGGTCGCGCGGTCGAGCTTGGGGGTCATGTGAGAAATTGCGCGATAATGCGTGGCAGATCGGTCAGATCGGGGCCGATAATTGCGTCTGCGGCTTGGTGATCAAGATCGGGCCGGGCCGCGTCATGATGGCGATCAACCCAGATGGTGGTGCAGCCGAATGATTTGGCTGCGATAATGTCATCGACCAGATTATCGCCGATATGGATGATCTGAGCCGGGTCGGTGCCGGTGAGGGCGCTGAGCCGGTGGAACATCGCCGGGTCGGGCTTGCAAGCGAGGACATCCGAGGAGAAGACGATGGTGCCAAAATGCGGCAAAAAGCCGAAGGCGCGCAATTCGCCGATGGTGTAGGCGCGTTGGGTGTTCGAGCATATCGCGAGTGGGAACTGAGGTGCGAGTTGCGCGACCGCTGCTTGCGCGCCGGGAACCGGGCTGAGGCGCGTGGTCGCGGCGCGAAGCAGCAAGGCGGCTTGTGAGAGGAGCGAAAAATCGGTTTGGGGGCCGAGGGCGCTGGCGAGAATGTCGAGAATGTCGACATCGGGCGTCGGCGACGGGTTGGCGGCGAGCGATGCGTCGGTGAGGTCTGTGATCGACTGGTGCAGCGATTTCGGGTCGGTCACCACGCCGTGATAGGCGAGAAACCGGGCGAGGAGCGTAAAGGCTTCCGGGCGGTCTTTATGTTCCTCGATATCGAGCAAGGTGCGGAAAACATCGAAGGAGAGCAGCGAAAATTTGGTCAATCATCCTGCCCTTCAAACGCGCTGAGCGGGGCGTGGTCGGCCTTGGCGCGGCGCGCGAGATCGGCCATCACCCGGCGATAGCTTTTGCGGCCTTTGCTGGCAATCCATTCCTGGCGCATTTGTTCGGGGCCGGAGACTTTCAGCAGGGTGGTCGGGGTGTAGAGTTGGCGCGGCGGGTTGAGGGCTGCGTGCTTGGCCATGCTCGCGACAAAGCCGGGGGTGAGTAATTTGCCGACCGTTCCGGCCTGGCGGCGCAAGGTGCGGGTCAGGCTGCATTTGCCGGGATTGATCGCCATTTTGGTGCGGTAGGGCCTGGTGACATAGGGTGCGTTATCGGGGTGGGTGGCCCAGATGCCGCCAATGATTTTTGCGTTCTGGTCCCATTGCGACATCGGTGGCACGTTGGTGATTGCCTCGATGGTGCGCATCATATCGACCTGGGAATAAGGCTTGGTGACCAGAATGCCGGGTTTGATCCAGGGGCCGTAGGCCGTGAGAAAGGTGCGATGGGCGTTGATATGGTCGGCGCCGGATTGGGCGTCATCCTCGGTGACGAACACCGCCATATGGGCCCAGGCTTTGCTGTGCGAGAGGGCGCTGATGATGTCGCCGGTCGCGTGATCATTATTGGCAACGAAATAATCGGGTGTGTAGAAGCAGGGATTGCGCCCGGCGGTGTGATCATCGGGCAGATAGACATAGATGAAATGCGGCAGGGCGCCGCGATGGGCGTTGATCCAGC
>JAJZEG010000144.1 GCA_021828605.1 Pseudomonadota bacterium
GGAAGACAAGGATATCGCGCTTAATCGCAGCATGATTCCGCTTGGGTCATGCACCATGAAACTCAATGCCACCGCCGAGATGATCCCGATGACCTGGCGCGGCTTTGCCGATATCCATCCGTTCGCACCCGCCGCGCAGACGCGGGGCTATGCCGCGTTGATCGCGCGGTTGAGCGAGGATTTAGCGCGGATCACCGGTTTTGCCGCGGTATCCTTGCAGCCCAATTCCGGCGCGCAGGGTGAATATGCTGGCCTGCTCACCATCCGCGCTTACCAGCAGGCGCGCGGCCAGGGGGCGCGGGATATTTGCTTGATCCCCAATTCGGCCCACGGCACGAACCCGGCGTCGGCGACGATGGCGGGTTATCGGGTGGTGGTGATTGGGTGCGACAAAGCGGGCAATATCGATTTGGCCGACCTTCACGCCAAGATCGCTTTGCATCGCACTCAAATCGCAGCGCTGATGATCACCTATCCCTCGACCCATGGGGTGTTCGAGGAAAGCGTGCAGGATATTTGTGCTGCCGTGCACGAGGCGGGGGGGCAGGTTTATATGGATGGCGCCAATATGAATGCGCAGGTCGGGCTGACCAGCCCGGCGGCGATTGGGGCGGATGTTTGCCATTTGAACTTGCATAAAACCTTTTGCATCCCGCATGGCGGCGGCGGGCCGGGGGTGGGGCCGATTGCGGTGGCTAGCCATTTGGCGCCTTATTTGCCGAACCATCCGATGCGCGATGATGCCGGGCCCGCCAGCGGTTTTGGGCCGGTGAGTGCCGCGCCGTTTGGCAGTGCGGCGATTTTGCCGATCCCTTATGCCTATATTCGGATGATGGGGGCTGAGGGTTTGGCGGAGGCGACCAAGGTCGCGATTTTGAATGCGAATTATATCGCGCATCGGCTCGCACCGCATTATCCGATTTTATATACCGGCACCAACGGCACGGTCGCGCATGAATGTATTATTGATTGCCGAGGGTTTCAGGCGCAGGCGGGGGTGATGGTCGAGGATATCGCTAAACGGTTGCAGGATTACGGGTTTCATGCGCCGACCATGTCCTGGCCGGTGCCGGGGACGCTGATGATCGAGCCGACCGAGAGCGAGAACCAGGCCGAGATTGATCGGTTTTGCGATGCGATGATTGCGATCCGTGGCGAGATTACCGCGATTGCAGCGGGTGAGTTGCCGCGTGATGATAACATGCTCAAAAACGCGCCGCATACCGCCGCCGAGGTGATGGCCGATCAGTGGGACCATGCCTATAGCCGTCAGCAGGCGGCGTTTGCTTTGCCGTTTGTCGCGGCGGCAAAATATTGGCCGCCAGTGAAGCGGGTGGATAATGTTTATGGGGATCGGAACTTGGTGTGCAGCTGCGCCGGGATGTCCTCATATGCGGCGGTGGCCTGAAGGCGCGGGCCTGGGCGTTCGGCTGCGGTGATATAGTCGCGAGTGAGCGGCACCGCATCCTGCCTGCGCGCGAGCTGGATTTGAAAGACCATGTGATCCTGGACGCTGAAAGCGAGTTCGGAGCCCGCTAGATACATCTCAAACATACGGCAGAAGCGTTCATCGTACAAAGACGCGATGGTATCGCGGTTGGCGGCGAAGCGGCGGCGCCAGTGATTGAGGGTTTTGGCGTAATGCAGACGCAGAATTTCGATATCGGTGCTGCGCAGGCCCGAGCGTTCCAGCGGCGCAAAAACTTCGGAGAGAGCCGGGGCGTAGCCGCCGGGGAAAATATATTTGCTCAGCCAGGGGCTGGTCGCGGAGGGTCCATCGAAGCGACCAATGGCGTGCAGCAAGGCGACACCGTCAGGTTTCAGGCAGCGTTGGATGGTATTGAAAAAGGTTTGGTAGTTGGGGATGCCGACATGCTCGAACATGCCGACCGAGACGATCCGGTCGAATTGTTGATCGATCAGCCGGTAATCGAGCAATTCGAACCGGACCCGATCGCTCAACCCTTCGGCGGCGGCGCGGGCGCGGGCTTCGGTGAGCTGTTCGGTGGAGAGAGTAATCCCCAGCACCTGCGCGCCGTAATCACGGGCCAGGGCCATCGCGGTGGCGCCCCAGCCGCAGCCAATATCGAGCACGGTGCGGCCGGGTTGATCGAGCAGGAGCTTGGCCGCGATGTGACGGATTTTTGCTTGCTGTGCTGCTTCGATGGACTCGTCGCCGCGCGGAAAATAGGCGCAGGAATAGAGCCGCTCGCGATCAAGCACCAAGGAATAGAGGCGGCCATTCAAATCATAGTGATGCGCGATGTTGCGCTGCGCGCGGCGGATATTGTTGATTTGCAGAACCGGGCGCAGCCAGCGGATTAGGCGGGCATGCAGGCGTAGGAGCAAAATTTCGTTTTGGTGGTTTTCGACATTTTCGAGAATGACGCTAAGAAAATCATGAAGGGTGCCGGCGGTGAGGATCAGCGCGCCATCCATATAGGCTTCGCCGACCCCGAGCCAGGGGCTGCGTGCGACGCGCCGGACCGAAGCCCAACTGGTGAAGGCGATGGCAGAACTGGGTTGGTCGCCATTGCCGTAGTGAGAGGTTTTTTGATCAGGCCAGCGGACGGTAAGGCGCCCATCCTGGATCAGGCGGCGCAAAAGCCAGTGTACGATTATTCGCATGATTTAATTGCTCCGCTACCATCGTCCCGGTGCAGAGATAGGCAGGCAATGAGGCCGGATAAAGGGGTTGGCGCAAAAACAGGCCGGATCACCGTTTGATCGGGTAACGATGATCCGGCTGAGCGTGGTTAGGCGTCGCCGTGATCCATGGTGAATTCGCCGAGGATCAATTTATCCTCGTCGTCTTCCTCATCTTCCTCGCGGGTGATCGCTTCGCCACGGGCTTGCTTTTCGGCTTCCTCGGCGGTGCGCGCGATGTTGATGGTGACCGAAATGATCACTTCCGGATGCAGAGCGATGCGGGTTTTCGACAGGCCGAGGGTTTTGATCGGGATGTCGAGCTTGACCTGATCGCGATCGATGGTGAGGCCGGATTCGCCGCAGGCGATGGCGATGTCACGCGCGGTGACCGAGCCATAGAGCGAGCCCGCTTCGCTGGCCTGGCGGATCATCATCACGCTGAGGCCCTGCACCCGCTCGGCGACGCGCTCGGCTTCGGCGCGGCGTTTTAGGTTTTGGGCTTCGAGCTGGACGCGTTCGCGCTCAAACCGTTCGCGGTTCTGCATGGTCGCGCGGACCGCTTTGGCTTGGGGCAGCAGGAAGTTACGGGCATAGCCCGGACGCACCTTCACCACTTCGCCCATTTGGCCGAGATGCTCGACGCGCTGGAGCAAGATCAGTTCAACTTGTGCCATCTGGGTTTCTCCTCAATCGACCACGTAAGGGAGCAGGCCGAGAAACCGCGCGCGCTTGATGGCTTGGGCGAGTTCACGTTGCTTTTTTGCCGAGACGGCGGTGATCCGGCTGGGCACGATTTTGCCGCGCTCCGAGAGAAAGCGCGAGAGCAGACGGACATCCTTATAATCGATGACCGGGGCGTTCGGGCCGGAAAACGGGCAGGATTTTTTGCGGCGATAAAACGGACGACGCGCGCCAACAGCGGCGCGGCGGCCGGTGGGGCTGGTCTCAGTGGCTTCTGACATGTTATTCCTCCTCGATCAGATCATCATCGCGGTCGGCGCGGAACTCATCACGCGCGCGAAACTCCTCGCGATCATCGGCGCCACGGCGGCGGCCACTATCGAAACGGCCCGCAGGCTTGGGCCCACGAAAGCCACGCTCGCGGTCATCGCGGCGCGACAAGGGAGCCGACGGGGCTTCCTCAATGGCTTCGACCTTGACCGTGAGGAACCGCAACACGTCCTCATTGAGGCGGAGCTGACGTTCCATTTCATTGATCGCGGCGGGAGGTGCCTCCAAACCGAGCAGCACATAATGGCCCTTGCGGTTCTTTTTAATGCGGTAAGCGAGGTTGCGCAGACCCCAATATTCCCGCTTTTTGACCTCGGCGCCGTCCGCTTCGAGCTGGACAATCACCGCGTCGAAAATAGTATCGACCTGTTGTTGCGTGATTTCGCTGCGCGCAATCAGCACGCTTTCATATAATGGCATGAGGCTCCCCCTCTGGCTTGTTCAACCCCAGCCCGCCGACCAGGATTGGTGGCGAGCCATTTTCCCCAAATGGAAACGGGTATAGCCGCGCGCGATGCCACGCGGGCGGCAGGGGTGGGTCTATTGGCAGGAAATGGGGGGGATGACAAGGGGTGGTTTTATTTCGCACCCGTAACGATTTAGGCGTGATTTTTCGTGCCTACCGCGAGAAAATTTTTCGAATTTGGCTCGGATAAGCGGGCGGATTGTCGGTGGGTGGGTATTTGGCGAGCAGGTATTCAAGAAAAGTGGGTTCGGGGGGTTTTGGCGGTTTTATTGGTTTGGGTTTGGGTTTGCGCAAATGCGCCGGGCGCGGTTTGCGGGGTTTGCGGACTCTTGGGGGGAGTTGCAGGTAGAGCGGGATGGGGAGTGAAAAGAAGCGGCAAAGCGGGCGGAAAACTTGGGCCGCGAGTTGCGGGGTTTGGGCGACCAGGGCGATGGTGTCGGGTTGGGCGAGGAAATGATCGACCTCGTAGCGCAACCCGTTGATCAGGTAGCTGGGCATGCGTTTGCCGAGCCAGTTTTTGCTGGTGGGGATTTTGATTTTTGCAGGGGATTCGGGGGTTGACTCATCAGTCTTTGATTGCTCCCCACGACTCTTTGATTGCTCCCCACAACTCTTTGATTGCTCCCCACAACTCTTTGATTGCTCCCCACAACTCTTTGATTGCCCCCCACAACTCTTTGATTGCCCCCCACCCCGGCCCTCCCCACGAGGGGGAGGGGGAAGCAAGGAGGGTGGGCGGAGCAGGAGCGCATTAAAGCGGTGCAAAAGGCGGTTAAGGCGGGCTTGGATGGCGAAGAGGAGAGCTGTTTCAACGCGCGCCTGATTGCCCACACCGAAGATGGTGCGTTTCAGGGTGGTGATGATCGTGGTCAGGGTTTGGGCGGGAGCGAAAGTTTCTGACATGGCGTTAGTTTATGGCACAGGAGGGAGTACCTGCGAAAGGGGAAAGTTGGGGGTTTGGGGTTGGGGTGCTGGGTTGCGGCGCGGTGGCCCCAGCTGCGTTGACCCCAGCTGCGTTGGCCCCAGCTGCGTTGACCAGTGAGCGCGAAAATCCAGCCCCAGCTGGCGCCGAGATGGCGCAAAAGTTGGAAGCTGAATGGCTCCAGGATGGAGGCGAGCAAAGCGTGGCCGAACCGGGCTTTGGTTTGGCCGCCGACCCAGCGCCGATAGAGGCGGATTGACCAGAGGTGAAAAGCGAGATCGAGCGCGATTTTGCCGAGAATGAACCCGCCGACGGGCAGCAGGAGGGCGATCTGACCGGTGGCAAGATACCAGAGCAGCAGGCCGAAGGCGCAGAGACCATAGATGGGCTGGAAGGTATCGATGGCTTTGACCGGGAGCATCGCGGTGCCGAGCGCGCGGTAGCGGGACGCGCCGACCATATCGCGATACCAGAATTGGGTTTGCAAAAACCCGCCGAACCAGCGGCGGCGCTGACGCAGGAAGGCGAGCGGGCTGGCGGGTGCCGAGGTTTTGGCGCGCGCACGGCCAAGCACCGCGCTGCGCCAAAGCAGGCCCTGCTGATCGCCATAGCGGCGCAGCCGGTGGATCAATTCATAATCCTCGACCAGACAATCGGGATCGAAGCCGCCGACCTGCTGCACCGCGCGGTGGCGAAAGCCCGCGAAGGCGCCGGAGATCAGCAACAGGCTATCGAGGCGCATCCAGGCGAAGCGGCCAAGGAAATTGCGGACATATTCATAGGTTTGGAAATATTCGAAGAGTTGCGCCTGCACCCCCGGCCCGCATTGCGGGGCGAGCACGCCGGTGGCGGCGACCAGGTCAGGATCGGCGGCGAAACCATCGCGCATGGCGCGGAGGGCATCGGGGTCGAGCAGGGTGTCAGCATCGACGGTGACGAACAGATCGGTGGTGATATGGTCGAGGGCCGCATTGAGGGCGCGGGCTTTGCCGCCATGGGCGAGGCGCAGCCAGCGCAGACGCGGCTCGACCGGGCTGGGTGCAGAGATTATCCCGAGCGGCGGGGCAGTGAGGGCGAAGGCGCGTTCGAGCAGCAGGGCGCTATCATCATCGGAGCCATCATCGGCGAGGAGGATCGCCTCGGGCGGATCGCTTTGCGCGGTCAGGCCTGCAATGGTCGCGGCGAGGGCGGGCGCTTCGTTATAGGCGGCGATGATGATGGTGACCGATTGGCGCGCTCCGGCTGCGGCCAGCGGTGGCGGGGCGGGATGGCGGAGCGGCAGGGTTTGCCAGAAGGTGAAGGCGAGTAAAAATGTGTCGTAGGCGATATAGACGAGGCCGACCGCCCAGCCGGTGAGGCCGGTGGCGATGAAGGCGTTGGCGAACAGGCCGAGCCAGAGGGCGAACACCGCGCCATGGATCAGCACGCTGCGCCAGGGTGTGGGCGGTGGGGTGAGACGCGGTGACGCGCGACGGCGCGCCTGATCGAGAGCACTCACGGCAAACTCATTTCATGGTTTCGTTGTAGCAGGCGGATGGCGGATGCACCCTGTTTTAGGGCGGCTCCGAGGTCTGGACCCGGTTCTAACTCTGGATTAGAGGAAAACACAAATCGGCACTGCCGGTTAGATCACGCCGAGGAGCCCGTTATGACCGAGACTGAGCATTATACCCGCACCGCGATTTTGCTGCATTGGGCGCTGGCGGCGATGATTGCGGTGAATATCGTGCTCGGCATTGGCGCCAATTACGCGCCGGATGCGTGGGTGCGCCCGATGATCGATTTGCATAAATCGATGGGCATCACCGTGCTTGGTCTGGTGCTGGTGCGGTTGATTTGGCGGCTGACCCACCGACCGCCAGCGTTTCCGGCGGGTTATGCGCCCTGGGAGCGGGTGCTCGCCCATAGCGCGCATCTGGCGCTGTACGGGTTGATTCTGGCGTTACCGATCACCGGCTGGATCCATGATTCGGCATGGTCGGCGGCGGCGAGCCATCCGCTGGTGCTGTTTTGGGTGATCCCGTGGTTCCGGCTTGGCTTCATCACCAGCCTGTCGGCGGCGACCAAGCATCATTTGCATTTATTGTTTGGCGCAATCCATACTTATTGCGGCTACGCGCTTTATACGCTTCTGAGTTTGCATATTCTGGGCGCGCTCAAGCACCAGTTTATCGACCGGCATCCTGAGTTGCAGCGGATGTGGCGGTAGGTTTCTCATCATGGGGGAAACACTCTAAAGCGCGATATGTTCAGATTGACGCAGTCGCGCCAATCTGACGCGCTCTAGCTTTGTTTGCGAGGCTGAGTAACGCTTGTCATTGCCGCGCATTATGCGCGTCAATTCAAAACGATCAGGCTCTAAAGCCCGCTGCGGCGCCCCTAATTTTTCGCGGCAAGCCGAGCGCGCAGCTGATCCAGAGGAACAGGCCGAGGCAAGCCAAGGCGACCGAGCGTCTGGTGTCGCGGGGTCGGTAGGAGAACTGGACCAGGCTGCGGCCTTGCGGCAGGCGGAGTGACTGGAACACCGATTGATCGCGCTGGATCGGGCTGGGGTGACCATTGATTTTGGCGTGCCAACCGGGAAACCAGGCCTCGAGCCGGGTCAATGTGGCTTGGGTGCGGCAATCGGCGTCGAGCTGGTTCAAGCCGTGGCTGGTGAGCTGACAGGCGGGCGAGGCGGTGAACAGACGGCGATAAGTGGCCAGCCGATAAATAGCCATCACCCGATCCTGATAGACAAGCTGGAACGGCGGGTGGGCGCGTTCGGTGCTGAGGGTCAAGCGCGGAATGGTGGCATGATGCGCGGTACGGCGCAGCCAAATCTCGACCGCGCCTCGACCCTGCTGGTGGGTTAACTGCACGGTGATCGGCTGGTGCGCGGCGATGGGTAAAGGCGGCGTCAGGCGGATTGGCAATGGCGCATCGTCGCTGGCGTGATCCAGCGCGGCCGACCCCGATGCGCAGATCGGGCCGGCGCAGAGTGTGGCGGCGAGGTTGCCGCGCGCATGACCATCAAACGTGCCGATCAAGACGGTGAGGCGATCAATCGGCGCGGCGAGGGCGCGGAGTCTGCCGATTTCTGCGTTGGGGAGTGCGGCATGGAACGACTGGCCGACGCCGAGCGCCACGCCACCCGCCGGTGTCGTCCGCGCGGGGAGGATGAGGGTGCTGCGCGATAAATCGGTGCCGGGGCCGGTGATCACATATTTGACGCCGATTGCCTGGTAATCAGCGAGGTTCTGGCGTAGGGCGACCTGGCCGTCGCCGCCATCGGGCTGGTTCCACCAGCCGACGAACATCATGCCGGAATCGCGCCGATTGAGTTTATGCGCGATGTAATGGCTCCAGCCGCGCGAGACCGGCAACTGATTATCGTCAATCGAGGCGAGGCGATAACCAGCCGGATAATCCGGCCCGAATGGCCCCAGACTATAGAATCGCGCGTCACCCAAATGCGTTTGCAAAAAGTGGATCCCGCCTCGATGGAATCGGTTGTGAAGCGGGGCGGCGAGTTGCGGGACGGCGGCGACCATCATCGCATCCAGCAGGATCAACCCAGCGAGGCCGCGTTGGCGCGCGCGCGATGTCGGGCGCGTGAGCATGATCAGGATCATCACGCTGGCCACGCCCTCAAATCCGGTGCTGAGCAGAATGAGCCCGCTTATTTTGCGATCAACATGCTGATACCAGGCGGCGATCAAAGCGTGGTTGGGGACGATCACGGCGAGCACCCAAGCGATCACGATGCCGAGCCAGAGCAACGCGGTGCGGCGGTTTGACCGACCCGCCTGGCCTAATCCGATCCCGGTGAGCACGAATATCGCCATTGAGAGCGGCGGCCACAGAAACCGGGCTGCATCGATTTGTGCCAAAGCGGGGACCACGGCGTTCAGCCCCCCACTGACCCAGGGCACGCCGAAGCATCGCGCGAGGCCGATTGCGACAAACAGACCCAGTGCGATGACCAATCCGCGATGGGGCGTGGATTTGAGCGATGTTAGGGCGGCGAGGGCTGGAATGACGGCGGTGAGGCCGACCCAGCCGCCAAGCTGGGTCCATTGCGCGGCGAGGTTCGGATAGGATGCCAGGCCGCTCGGTCGACCGGTGCCGGGCACGCCATAGATCAGCGGAAACAAGGCGAGCGGCGTCATTGGGCGGGTTTCAGCACTATGCTGGTAGAACCGCCGGTGCAGCGCCAAAGTGCTGTGCGCGATATAGTGCAAAAACGGCACCAGTACCGGCAGAGTGAGGCTGAGACCCAGCGTCACCGCGAGGATGATTTTACCGGCAAAGCGCCAGCGCGCAGCGCCCAGCGACGCGAACCGCGTGCAGGTCCAAAGGGCGGCCAGCAGGCCATCGAGATAGGCAACCTCGGGAAAGCCACCATAGAGGGAGTAGGCCAGACCAAAGACGATCCAGTGCCAGCCTTGGGCCGCACCAAAGCGGGCTGCCGCAGCACTACGCTCGATACCCAGGAGAATCAGCGGCAGAAACGCGAGCGCGCCCATCGCTTGGGGTTCCATCAGGAACGCGCCATTCAGTGCGAACAGGCCGGCGCTGACCAGTGACTCGGTGCGTCGGCAGCCGATTTGGATCATCAGCGCATAGGTGCCGAACCCGGCGATGATTTGCATCAGCAGCTTTACCGCGAACCAGCCCTGCCAATCATTCATGATCAAGACGAAGGGCATGAAAAAGGACAGGGTTTGCATCTCGGCGGCCAGCGGCATGCCGATACCGGTATAGGGGTTCCACCAGGGGATAATGCCATGCAGCCAGTCCCACGCACTGAGTTTGGCCAAAGGCTGGGTTAGTAGTCCGATTGAGGGGTCAAAATATCCGGGCGCACCGGCGAGCAGGGGTGCGGCGGTGCGCGTGGCCAGGCCGCTCCAGACGCCGGCCGGATTATTGTCCGCCCAATGCAGCACGAACGCCAGACTAACGCTAACGGGCAGCAGGATCAGGGCGCAAACCGGCCCAAGATGCGCTCTTAAACCGGAATATCTCATATCGCATTCGCTTATTGCAGAACGCGCGATGATGTAAAGCGGCGGGCGGTCACGGCGCGATGGGTGGTTAGGCGGGTCCAAAATAGCTGCATGAATCGCCTTCGCTGTCGCGATACACGCTCACCCTCACCAGTCCTGGGCAGTCGCTGATCAAGTGGCGCCAGATCCAGCTGGCTAAATTCTCCAGCGTTGCCGGGCCCAGATCGCTGATTTCATCCAAAAACCAATGATCGAGCTGCGCGCGCACCGCATCGATATGGTGGGTGAAATGACCGAAATCGATCACCATGCCGGTCGCTGGGTCAGGCTCGCCGCGCACCACAATTTCCGCGCGGTAGGAGTGGCCATGGATCCGGCGGCTGGAGCCCGCGTCAATCGTGCGCTGCAAACTATGCGCGGCTTCGAAACGAAATTGCTTGCTTAGCTCGTACATCAGGCGATGCCCAGTTGTTTATGGGTTTGCACCGATAGGCGCCAAGGCGGGTTGGCTAGGCAGAATTCGATTGCGGCCTGGGTGTGGGCGCGTTGGTTAGGGCCGTCCATCGGCTGGATCAGAAAATGCTGGAAATCGAGCGTTTGGAATTGGGCAGGCGGGGCATGGATTTGCGGGAAAACCAGCTTGAGTTCATCCCCTTTGGTTACCATCAGCTTGGCCGTGCCTTTCGGGCTGACGCAGAGCCAGTCGATTCCCACGGGCGGGGTGATGGTGCCGTTGGTCTCCACCGCGATTTCAAAACCGAGCGCATGCAGCCTCTCGATCAGCGCCGCATTGACCTGCAACAGCGGCTCGCCGCCGGTGAGCACCACCAGCCGATGCTGCGCACCACCTTGCCACGTCGCCGCAATCGCCTGCGCGAGAGCGTGCGCATCGGCGAACCGGCCACCGCCCGGCCCGTTCACCCCGACAAAATCGGTATCGCAGAAATCGCAAACCGCCATCGCCCGATCCGCTTCTCGGCCCGACCAGAGGTTGCAGCCGGCGAACCGGCAAAATACCGCCGCACGGCCCGCATTCCGGCCTTCGCCCTGCAAGGTGTAAAAAATTTCCTTCACCGCGAAGCTCAACCGCGCCTATCTCCTGTGATCGATTTGCGGCTCGGTGGCCGACCCCGATTTTAGGCTCAGTCCCCTGAGCCGAGTGCGGTCCATAGAGCGGGGGCGGCGGGTCGTCGAGTGGCGGCTACCCCAACCCACCGGCACGGGTGATGAAGGCCGCAATGTGTTCGACCCCCTGCCCCGCGCGGATATTGGCGAACACGAAGGGCCGATCACCGCGCATGCGTCGCGCGTCGCGGTCCATCACCGATAAATCGGCGCCGACATAGGGCGCCAAATCGATTTTGTTGATCACTAACAAATCACTGCGGGTAATTCCCGGCCCGCCTTTGCGCGGGATTTTGTCGCCCGCCGACACGTCAATCACGTAGATCGTGATGTCCGCGAGTTCCGGGCTGAAGGTTGCCGCTAAATTATCGCCCCCTGATTCAATCAGAATGACTTCCAAGCCGGGAAATTTCATTGTTAGTTCGGCGACCCCGGCCAAATTGGCGCTCGCATCCTCGCGGATGGCGGTGTGCGGACATCCGCCGGTCTCGATGCCCAAAATCCGCTCGGCGACCAAGGATCCGGCTCGGGTCAGGAACTCGGCATCCTCTTTGGTGTAAATATCATTGGTGATGGCTGCGATTTCAAACCGATCTCGAAAAACCCGGCACAGCGCGTCCATTAACGCGGTCTTGCCCGAGCCCACCGGGCCACCCACCCCTACCCGCAGCGCGATTTTATTCATGACCGGAATAACCTCGTATATTGTGTTTCATGACGCATCGATGCGATCTCGGCGGCAACGGTAAACCCGCCTAAATCGGCGAGGCTCATGCTTTCGGTTAAGCGCGCCGCCTCGATGATTGTGGGCGCCAATGCTGCCTGCACCGCAAGCCCCGCATTCTGACCTAGGGGAATCAGGCGCACGCCCGCTGAGATGAAATTGGCGATCCAGGCCTGCAAATAGGCCAAGACCACCCATTCTTCGGCAACCGCGCGTTTTGACGCTAACGCTCCAACCGCCAGTGGATAACATAACGGCGGTGCCAATGCGTTCTGCGTGGCGGGTTGGCTGCTCAACCATGGTGCCGCCGCCACTAAAAACGCCGCCCCTTGTTGCAGCGATTCCGCTGCCAGTTCCCGGCTTGGCGCCAGCGCCGCCGCCGTGGTTTGCAACCCCGCCAAATCGCCGCCGCGATAGGCATGGCGGAGTAAAATCGCATCATTGCGCGCCGCGCCCGCCGCCAACGCATCTTCCAGCCACGCTTGGAGCGACGCGGCATTATGCACCATCCCCGCCTCAACCGCGTATTCCAGCCCGTGCGAAAAAGCGAAGCCCCCGGTTGGGAAACTTGGCGATAGCCAGGTCATCAGCTGCACCAGCGCCTCAGCCGTGATCATGCGCATAGGCTCCCGATTCCGGATCAAAGGCCGCCATGCGCCGCACCACCTGCCCGCCCAGACCATGAACCATCGCCTCGATCACATGATCGGCGCGGATCAGCAAAGTCTGATCACCAAACGCCACATCCAAATGCCGGTTACCCAAATGCCAGGCCAGCCTGATCAACAAAGCTGGATCACCGGAAATTTCGGCGATAGCCTCCACCGCCGCCTGCACCAGCACCACGCCATCCGGTCCGCAATCAAGCCCATCGCCCGCTCGAATATGCACGGCTTCTGGTAACTCCAACAAAATATCCAAACCTTGATCACTGCGCAGCCTGATCCGCCGCCGATAGCGATGGTCATAATCCAGGGTTATTGCGCCGACGGCATGGGCGGTATCCCACTGCCCCGAGCGAACAATTTGATGGGCCTTGATCACCGTTCGAGCCCTGTCAAAACAAAAAATAACGCTGTGTCATTGGTAAGGTCTGTGCCGGTTCACAGGTGAGAATTTCGCCATCGGCGCGCACCTCATAGGTTTCGGCGTCGACCTCAATCACCGGCGTCGCGTCATTATGCACCATATCTTTCTTGCTGATCCCATCACGGGTATTACGCACCGCGCATAATATCCGCTGTAATCCTAAACGCTGACCAATCCCATCATCGAGTGCGGTTTGCGAGACAAAACTAATGCAGCTTGGCGCCAGAGCCCGGCCAAAACTGGCAAACATTGGGCGCCCATGCACCGGCTGGGGGGTCGGGATTGAGGCGTTCGGATCGCCCATCATTGCAAAAGCGATGCTGCCGCCTTTGATCACTAAATCAGGCTTCACGCCGAAAAATGCCGGACTCCACACCACCAAATCCGCAAGCTTGCCCACCGCGACCGAGCCGATCTCGGTGGCTAGCCCATGCGCAATCGCGGGGTTGATGGTGTATTTGGCAATATAGCGCTTGATCCGATGATTATCGGCAAGCCCGTCCCCAGCCAACGCGCCGCGCTGGATTTTCATTTTATGCGCCGTTTGCCAGGTGCGAATAATCACCTCGCCCACCCGACCCATCGCCTGGCTATCGGACGACATCATCGAAAGCGCGCCGATATCCTGTAAAATATCTTCGGCCGCAATCGTTTCCTTACGAATTCGGCTTTCGGCGAAGGCCAAATCCTCCGGGATCGAGGGATCCAAATGATGGCACACCATCAGCATATCCAAATGCTCATCGATGGTGTTCACCGTATAGGGCCGCGTCGGGTTGGTTGAACTCGGCAACACATTGGCCAGACCAGCAACCTTGATAATATCAGGCGCATGGCCGCCGCCCGCGCCCTCGGTATGGAACGCATGGATGGTGCGGCCTTTGAACGCGGCAATCGTATCCTCGACAAAGCCGCTTTCATTCAGCGTATCGCTATGGATCATCACCTGCACATCAAACCGATCAGCAACGCTCAGGCAGGTATCGATCGCCGCCGGGGTGGTGCCCCAATCCTCATGCAGTTTAAGCGCACAGGCGCCTGCGCGGATCATTTCCTCTAACGCTGCCGGACGCGACGCATTGCCCTTCCCGGCAAAGCCTAAATTAACCGGCAATCCCTCCGCCGCTTGCAGCATTCGCGCTAAATGAAACGGCCCTGGCGTACATGTCGTGGCCGCCGTGCCGGTCGCAGGGCCGGTGCCGCCGCCCAGCATGGTGGTCACGCCTGAAGCAATCGCCTCCTCTATTTGCTGCGGACAGATAAAATGAATATGCGCATCGACCCCGCCGGCAGTGATAATTTTGCCCTCGCCCGCGATAATTTCGGTCCCTGGACCAATGATAATGGTCACGCCGGGCTGGATATCCGGATTTCCGGCTTTACCAATATTACTGATCCGGCCAGAAATAATCCCAATATCTGCCTTCACAATTCCCCAATGATCAATAATCAGCGCATTGGTAATCACGGTATCCGCCGCCCCTTCGGCCTGGCTGCGCTGGGACTGCCCCATGCCGTCGCGAATAACCTTGCCGCCGCCGAACTTGACCTCCTCGCCGTAAAGCGTGAAATCGCGCTCCACGCCTGCAAATAATTCAGTATCCGCAAGCCGGACCCGGTCGCCCACGGTGGGGCCAAACATATCGGCGTAAGCAACCCGCGAGAGCCGCGCCATCACAAATCCCCCATCACCAAACCCCGAAACCCAAACACCTGTCGCGCCCCGCTCAGCGCCACCAGGGTCACGCTACGCGTTTGACCCGGCTCGAACCGAACCGCGGTTCCCGCCGGAATATCCAGCCTGAACCCGTGCGCCTGTGCGCGATCAAACAACAAAGCCGCATTGGTCTCGGCAAAATGATAATGACTACCCACTTGAATCGGACGATCACCGGAATTGGCCACGGACAGGTCTATCGCCCTCCGGCCTGCATTCATGACAATATCACCCTCGGCACATAGGATTTCACCCGGAATCATCGCCGCCTCACCGGATCGGTTCGTGAACGGTCACCAATTTGGTGCCGTCAGGAAACGTCGCCTCGACCTGAACATCCGGAATCATCTCGGCAATTCCCTCCATCACCTGCTCGCGGGCGACCACATGCGCCCCTTGCTCCATTAACGTCGCGACACTCACGCCATCGCGCGCACCCTCCACCACAAAATCAGTAATCAGCGCAATTGCCTCAGGATAATTCAATTTCACGCCGCGCTCCAAGCGCCGCCGCGCCACCAGAGCCGCCATCGCAATCAATAATTTATCCTTCTCGCGCGGCGCCAAATTCATCGCATGCTCCTTTCTGAGCGGTTCAACATGCCCAAACGCGCGGCAATGCCCGGCCCTCGCGCAGCACCGCTAACACCCGTTGCACCCCGTAGCGCAAAGCCTCACCCGATGGTGCTAACATGCGCACGATCAACAGCTGATTCCATGAACTTGCCCCCGCCTGCGCATCGCCCAAAGCTGCCCGGACGGGTTCCAACCACCGCTCAGCATCCGGCTCGGCCAGAATAACGGTCGCCAGCGCCGCCGCTCCGCTGAGCATCGCCGCGCGGTCCTGAGCATAGGCAAAATCAGCTTGTGGTCGCAAATGATCCAAATAGACCAAGCGGCCATCACGACTAATCTCCACCCGATCCGAAATATCGAGCCGCCTCACTTGCTCGCCCATCGCCGCACGTCCAAAAACCAATGCCTCGACACCTAAATAACGTCCAGTTATCGCGAGGTCGACCTGCAACCGCCGCGCCATCGCCGCCTGATCGAATAAAATCGTCTCCTGCGGCAACATCTCCATTACCGCCCCCGCCGCGACCTTGACCCGCAGATCAATCCGGGCTGGCGCATCGGTCGTGCGCGCACGATAAATCCGTTCAGCACCCTGCGTGCTCACCACCAGACGCGCCTGCGCACTAACATTTAGATCAATCTGGTAACAATCACCGCCGGCAACACCACCGCCGGTATTCAGCAAAATTGCGGTGGCAAACCCATCCTGCTCCGCGCGCACCAGCCGCAAACGCAGCGCGCCCGCCTGATATAGCCGCGCCAACACCGTCCGCCCCGCTTGCTGCCGCACCGCGAGCTCAACCGCCCCAACCGATCGTTGCGCGCCCGCCGCGGCATCCATTACCCCCGACTGTCATACGCAATCGCACCGGTCTATGCGCCATTTACCCCATAGACGCGTTTTTTCGCTTGGCAGCGAGGAAAAGTTTCGCCAGCGTAGCCGCATGGCTCGATACCAAAAAGTTATCCATGAACGCCGCCGCTATAATCAGTGGGTCGCCAATCAAACGCTGGAGGATTTCGCACTCCGCTTCACCGCAACCCGTGCGCGCCGCTGGTCGGCATTCAGCGTCGGCAACACCGCATTGGGCGCGATTTCATTTCTGGCTTGCGAAGCGATTGGCGGCGCGATCACTCTCAGCTTCGGCTTTGCCAACGCGATTGCCGCGATTATCGCCGTCGGCATTGTGATGTTTGCCATCGGCCTGCCCATATGCCTCGCCGCCACCCGCCATGGCGTTGATGTCGATCTACTCACCCGCGGCGCTGGTTTTGGGTATATCGGCTCGACCATCACCTCGCTCATCTACGCCTCATTCACCTTTATATTATTTGCCATCGAAGCCAGCATTATGTCGGAGGCAATCACCATGGTGCTCGGCATCCCGCCTTGGCTTGCCCATATCATCAGCGCCCTTGCCGCCCTACCCATCGCCGGCTACGGCATCCGCGCCATCACCCGCCTGCAAACCTTCACCCAACCCGTCTGGCTGCTTTTGCAATTCGCCCCATTGGCATGGCTTGCCATCCATCACCGGCGTGATCTCGCGGCGTGGAGCCAATTCCCCGGCCTGCACCACACTAACAATCTGGCGCTCATTCCCTTCGGCTTAGCCGCCTCGGTTTTGCTCTCGCTGCTCCCGCAAATCGGCGAACAGGTCGATTATTTGCGCTTCCTACCCGAGCGCGCCAAAACCAGCGGTCCGCGCTGGTGGAGCGCCCTGCTCCTCGCCGGACCTGGCTGGGTGCTGATTGGCTGTGCGAAATTGGCCGCTGGTTCATTTCTCACTTTCCTCGCTCTACAAACCGGTGTCGGACCGCGCGCCAGCGCCCAGCCGGCAATTCTGTACCACCTCGCTTTTCTCGACGTGTTTCACATCCCTCTCCTCGCCGCGGCCCTGACCTTGATTTTCGTGGTCACCTGCCAGCTCAAAATCAACGTCACCAACGCCTATGCCGGATCAATCGCTTGGTCGAATTTTTTCTCCCGCCTCACCCATGCCCATCCCGGCCGCGTGGTGTGGGTCATGTTCAATATTGCGCTGGCACTCCTGCTTATGGAAATCGGGATTTACCGGGTGATTGGCAGCATCCTTGGCTTATACGCCAACTTCGCCATCGGCTGGCTCGGCGCCGTTGCTGCGGATCTCACCATCAATAAGCCGCTCGGCCTCAGCCCACCCGGCATTGAGTTCAAACGCGCGCATTTGCACGCCATTAATCCCGTCGGCGTCGGCGCAATGGCGCTGTCGGTATTTACCTCCACCCTGATGAGCCTTGGCCTGCTCGGCCAAACCGCCCACGCCCTCGCCCCGTTCGGCGGCCTCGCGGTCGCTTTGCTCGCAACCCCCGCCATCGCGCTCGCCACTGGCGGGCGCACCTATCTGGCCCGCGCGCCATCACCTGAACTAACAAATGACTCAAGCACGCTGCGCTGCATTGTCTGCGATAATATCTACGAAACACCAGACATGGCCACCTGCCCCGCCTATCGCGGCCCGATTTGTTCGCTCTGTTGCTCACTGGATGCGCGCTGCCATGATTTGTGTAAACCACACGCACGGATCGGCACCCAACTCAACCGCAGTCTGAACATGCTGCTCGCTGGCCTTAACCTTGGCCGCCTTAACCCAGCCCGCCTTGACCCAGCCCGCCTTGACCCAGATAGCCGGATCGGCCCTTTTATCGGCGTGCTCAGCCTATTCACTTTGGCTAGTCTCGCTTTGCTCCTGCTGATCGGCTTTGAAATCGACCGGCTGGCCCCTACCGCGCGCGCCGCAATCAACACCCGCCTCGGCGCGGTATTCGCGGCACTATTCATCGTTTTTGCGATCATCGCCTGGCTGCTTGTCCTCGCTGATGCCACGCGCCGCAGCGCCCAAGCGGAAACTAATCGACAAACCGACATGCTCATCGCCGAGATCACCGCGCATGACCGCACCGAAGCCGCACTGCACACCGCCAAGGAGGTCGCGGAGTCGGCGAATCTCGCAAAAAGTCGTTATATTGTCGGCGTGATTCACGAAATCCGCTCCCCGCTCAACGCCGTCTCGGGCTATGCTCAGCTCCTCGAACAGGCCGGCGCGATCGATCCGGTCGATGCGGCGCGAATCATTCGGCGCAGCGCCGATCATTTGTCCAATCTTGTCGATGGGCTGCTTGATATTTCGAAAATTGAAAGTGGCTCGCTGCAACTTCACCGCGACCGGGTTAATCTAACCGAGTTTCTCGACCAGATCACCGATATGTTTCGCCTCCAAGCCGCCGCCAAATCGCTCCAATTTGTCGATGATCGACCGCCCAACCCGCCACATTTTGTCTTTACCGATGAAAAGCGCCTGCGTCAGATTTTGCTCAATCTGCTGTCGAACGCGATCAAATACACCATAGCCGGTCGCATTTCATTTCGCTTGCGGTTTCGCAGCGAAGTTGCCGAATTCACCATCGAGGATACCGGCATAGGCATTCGCCCGGAAGATTTGACCCGAATCTTCGAGCCCTTCGAACGCGGGCGCCACGCCAATCACGCCAGCATTCCCGGCTCAGGGCTCGGCCTCACCATTAGCAAATTACTCGCCCAAATCCTCGGCGGTGATCTAACAGTCGAAAGTAGTGTTGGTGTAGGCAGCAGATTTCGTATCCGCCTGTTGCTCGCTACCGCCCAACCGATTGCCTCCGACCCCACCACGCGTCACCCGGCTCGCCGCCCAATCGGCTATGCCGGGCGCCGCCGCAGCATTCTCGCGATTGATGACGATCCCGCCCATCTCGATTTGTTGCGTGAAATCCTGAGCCCGCTGGGCTTTCAACTGACGACCGCCTTTGACGGCCCCGCCGGCCTGATGCGCGCGCGCGAGGCCGAACCTGATCTCGTAATTCTCGATGTCTCAATGCCCGGCCTCAGCGGTTGGGACGTCGCTAAAATCCTGCGCGCCAATGATCGCCGCTCATCATTTCCGCTGTATATTATTATGCTTTCTGCAAATTTACATGAACTGAAATCAACCAATATCCCTGATACCCATGATGCGTTTTTAGCCAAACCCACCGATATCCGCGCACTCCTTGATACCATCGCCGGCCTCCTCGTGCTTGACTGGATCAACCACAACACGGAGGTATCAGGCGCGCATCGCAACCCCAACATGCCCAGCCGCCAAGACCTGACCGACCTCCTCGAACTTGCCCATATCGGCTATGTCAGCGCCATCACCACCCGCCTGCAGGACCTCACCCGCGCGATGCCTGCGAGCCAAACCTTCATTGTGCAGCTTCAAACTCTGATCGACGCGTTCGATTTGGCGACCTTCATCAAACTTATCGAAACCGCCCTTAGCGAGACCCCATTGTGAGCATCCCCCAAGCCCAAACCATCACCAAGCGCGATACTATCCTGGTGGTCGATGATACGCCCGATACGTTGGGTTTTCTTACCCGCGCGCTTGATCATGCGGGCATGACGGTTTTGGTCGCCACTGGCGGCGAAAGTGCCTTGCGCCTGCTCACCCGGATCACCCCTGATCTGATCCTGCTCGATGCGGTGATGCCCGATCTTGACGGTTTCGAAACGTGCCGTCATATCAAAGAACACTCCGAATGGCAGGATATCCCGATCATTTTCATGACCGGTCTGTCTGACAGCCAGGACGTGGTGCGCGGCCTCGAAGCGGGCGGTGTTGATTACGTTACCAAACCAATTATTCTTGCTGAACTGCTCGCCCGGATCCGCGTGCATTTAGGCAATGCCCGCACCGCTACGCGCTCGCGTGCCGCACTCGACGCCACCGGTCGATACCTCGCCGCCCTGGATGCAAGCGGTCAGCTCATCTGGTGTACCCCTCAAGCCGCCGCCCTCATTGCCAGCGCCGACACCGACGCGCCGTTCAGCCTGCCCAAAACCTTGCTAACACGCCTGCAAGCCGACCCTGCCAGCCTTGCTGGCGAAACCTCGATCACCCATGGCGGCAAAGCTATAAGCATCGCCTATCTCAGCCGCACTGGACCCGATGAGTTCCTGTTCCGTCTGCGCGAACAAAACCCGGCTCAGGACCAGGCCTTTTTGCGCGATTTTCTCTCACTCACCACCCGCGAGGCGGAAGTTTTGATCTGGATCGCTCGCGGCAAATCGAATCGCGATATTAGCGACATTCTGGGTATCAGCCCGCGCACGGTGAATAAACATCTGGAACAAATTTTCGTCAAACTCGGTGTGGAAAACCGCGCGAGCGCAACCGGCCTCGCTGTTAGTGCTCTGGCGCGACGCCATTGACCGAGTTTAGATATTCACCAAATGTGCCACCGCATCGGCTGGCTCATCCGCAACATTGCCTTCCCGCACGATCCGGCCACGCTGCATCACCGCATACCGATCAGCAAAACTCCAGGCAAAATCTAAATATTGCTCAACAATTACAATCGTCACCCCCAACTCCAACCTGATCCGACGCAACGCCGCCTCGATCTCCTGCACCACATTCGGCTGAATCCCCTCGGTCGGCTCATCGAGCAATAGTAAGGTCGGGCGTCCCGCCAACGCGCGACCGATCGCTAATTGCTGCTGCTCGCCCCCTGATAACAATCCGGCTTTGCGCCCGGAAATCGTTTTGAGCTTCGGAAACATCTCGAACACATAATCGGGAATACCCTGCTTCGAGGCATTACGTCCGACGAGGGCCGCTAGCCCCGTCGCCAAATTTTCTGCGACGGTCAAATGCGAAAACACATGACGCCCCTGCGGCACATACCCAATTCCCGAGCGTGCGCGCCGATGCGTAGCCATGGTGGTGATGTCGTCACCGGCAAAACTCAACCGGCCATTGCTGATTTTATGCACGCCGATAATGGCGTTGAGCAAAGTGGTTTTGCCCACCCCATTGCGGCCAATCAATGCCAGCGCTCCACCGGCCGGCACCGTTAAATCGACATCCCACAATACCCGACTTTGCCCATAGGCGGCGCTAATTTTTTCAAGCGTGAGCAGCATCTTTGGTCCTCCCCAAATATACCGCCTGCACCTCAGCATCAGCACGGATTGCGGCGACACTGCCCTCCGCCAAAATCCGGCCCTGATGCAAAACCGTCACCGGCCCATCCAATGCCTCGATAAAACTCATATCGTGGTCGATAACAACGACGGCATGTTGCCCTAACAATGATGTGATTAATTCCGCGGTGCGCGCGGTATCAGAGGGTCCCATCCCGGCAGTCGGTTCATCGAGCAATAACAAATCCGCATCGGTTGCCACCACCATGCCGATTTCCAGCCACTGCATCTCACCATGGGCAAGCCGTCCAGCCAGCGTGTCCCGGCGCTCGGTCAAACTGATCAAAGATAGAATCTCCTCGACCCGCTGACGTTCCGCTGGTGGCGCCGTGGCGGTTAAGCCTCGCCACCACGCTCGGTCCCGCCGCGCGGCCAAGGCCAGATTTTGCGCAACCGTCAAATGGCCAAGCACGCCCGGCGCCTGAAATTTTCGGCAAATACCCCGGCGCACAATTTCATGCTCAGGCAAATGCGTGATCACCGCATCCTTGAATAAAACCTGTCCGGCACAGCTCGCCACCCGCCCGATAATCGCATCACACAGCGTTGATTTTCCGGCCCCATTGGGCCCGATCAAAATCCGCAAATGCCCAGGTGGTACCGACAAACTAACCCGGTCCAGCGCCCGAAATCCATCGAACTCTACAACCAACTGCTCAACCAACAAGAGCGGTCCAGGAACCGGCAGCGCCGTCATGATGCGCTGCCCTGGCGCGCCAACCGAAACCGCAACCGCCGCGTCCAGTTCCCCGCTTCCTGATCAAATAATCCGGCTACCCCTTGCGGCAAAAACCGCACCACGAGCACGAATAACAAACCCAACGCATAGAGCCACAGCGATGGCAAAGCCGAACTAATCTGCTCTTTGGCGAAACCGACCAGCAGCGTACCCGCAATCGCGCCCCATAACGCATTGCGCCCGCCTAACGCCACATACACCACCATTTCAATCGAGGGTACCACACCGACCATCGCCGGCGATACCACTCCCGCCGCGAGGGTAAACAACGCTCCGCCAATTCCGGCTAACATTGCAGCGATGGTGAATGCCACAACCTTATAGGGTGTCGGGTCATAGCCTAAAAAGCGTACCCGATTTTCGCCATCCCGGGTCGCGCGCAACACCAAGCCAAATCGGGTCGTCATCAACCAGCGCAACCCCAGATAGGCTAACACCGTTCCCACAAGACTTGCGTAATAGAGCGCCAAAGCAAATCCAGTACTCAGGGTGCTAAAGCCAAACAAGCTTGAGAAATTGGTCAACCCGTTGAAACCGCCGGTCAAGGATTGCTCACTGACCAGCAAGGTTGCGAACGCTAACGCTAGAGCTTGGGTGATCAGTGCGAAATAAACGCCACCGATGCGGCGGCGAAACATCGCCCAGGAAAACCCTGCCGCAATCACGCCCGGCACCACGATCACCGCAAGCACCGAAATTAGGGCGTAGCGAAATGGCAGCCATAATAGTGGCAATTGCGTAACGCCACTCCATACCATGAAATCGGGCAACTGAGCCCCATTGGCGCCAGCCAACTTCATATGCATCGCCAAGGCATAACCGCCCAAACCAAAAAATACTCCCTGACCCAGGCTCAGCACGCCGCCCTGACCCCAAATCAAACCGATACCTAAAGCCAAAATCGCCATCGCCAAAAAACGCGATAACAGCATTACCGTGTAGCCGCCCACCAAGGCCGGGGCGATGAGCCCGAAGCCGATCGCTGTCACAGCTATCGCGATTTGCACCTTTTTGTTAGAGAAATCGACCATGTCACCCCTCCAGCGCGCGGCTCTTGAGCGCAATCACGCCTTGCGGTCGCACTTGCAAAAACAACACCACAAACACCAGCAGCAATACCTGCGCGACGCTCACATCAACGAAAATCTGGGCAAAGGCGGAGATTAACCCGACCATCACCGAGGCGATCGCCGTTCCGGTCAGACTGCCCAAACCGCCAAGGATGACCACCAGAAACGCAGGCACAATATAGCTTTGCCCGACCGATGGCGTGACCGGACCCAACAGCGCCAACACGACGCCGGCCATTCCGGCAATGCCGGTGCCCAGCGCGAAGACGAGCAGATCAATCCGCCGTCCGTTGATGCCCATCGCAGCGGCGATCGGTCGATCCTGGTTCACCGCCCGCACATATAATCCAAGGCGGGTGCGGGTTAATAGCACACCCAACCCTACTAACACCGCTCCGGCAATCGCCATAATGAATAGCCGGGTCACCGGGAGCACCAACCCCGCAAGCGGCCCATGGCTGATGGATAATGTATGATCCAACCAATGCGGCGCGACCACCTCGACGCCAATCGCGCCGAACAAATTACGCGCCCCTTGTTGCAAAATTAAACTAACGCCCCAAGTGGCCAGCAACGTATCCAGCGGTCGCGCCGCCAGCTGTTTAATGATGGTCACTTCCAAAACTGCACCAATCAATCCGGCGCCGACAAAGGCAACCGGCATGGCCACCAGAATCCCTAACGGCCCTGGAACGACCTGTAGCGTCAAATAGGCGAAATAGCCGCCCATCATCAGCATTTCGCCCTGCGCCATATTGATCACCCGCATCAGCCCAAAGCTCAACGCCAGACCAAGAGCCGCAAGCACAAACAGCGAGGCTACCGATAATCCGTTGAATATCTGCCCGATGATAAAAGCGGATTCACTCATCAATACGCCTCCCCGCAAAATCCGCGACGCGTCCAATCACGCGCCGCGGGATAATTGATTAGTGAAGTTTGCAGGTTTTACCGGGAAAAGTCAGTGGATCGTAAGGCTGCGGCATGATCAGCCCGGGTGATTTCCACACCACCTTGAATTGCCCATCGGGCTGCAATTTGCCGATATAGCCCGTCTGGATCAGGCTCTGATTATTGGCGAATTTCACCATGCCCAACGGTGTTTTCATATAAGGCAACGTCACCGCCGCATCGCGAACTTTGGTTGGATTGAAACTCTTGGCCTTCTCCACAGCGGCTTTCCAAATGTAAACATCGACATACCCATGCACCATCGGATCATCGACCACTGCACCCTTGCCATATTTCGCCTGGTAGGCTTTGACGAAGGCCTGGTTGGTCTTGCTGGGCAAGCTCATGAAATAATTCCATGAGGTATAGCTCCCCGCGAGCAGGCTCGGCCCCATCGCCTTGGCTTCAGGTTCGGCAATTGAGAAACTCATGATGGGTAATTTTGCCGGCGTGACGCCCGCCGCCGCTAATTGCTTGAAAAAACTCACATTGGAATCGCCATTCAGCGTGTTGATAATAATATCGGGCTTCACCTGTTCGATTTTGGCAATCACCCCGCTGAAATCGGTGCCACCCAACGGCACATAATCCTCGCCCACCACCTGCAAATGATCATGCAGAATATGCTTGCGGAGAATTAAATTCGCTGTGCGCGGATACACATAATCCGAGCCGAGCAGAAAATATTTTTTATAGCCTTTTTGCTCCGCCCATTTCAGCGCCGGCAAAGCCTGTTGGTTCGGTTGCGCGCCCGAATACATAATATTTGGCGAACATTCATTGCCCTCGAACTGCACCGGATACCACAGCAAATTATTGAATTTCTGGAATACCGGCAGCATCGCCTTACGGCTTGCTGAGGTCCAGCCGCCAAATACGGTTACAACCTTGTCCTGCTCAATGAGCTGCGTCGCCTTCTGCGCAAAGGTCGATGGTTCGGACGCGCCATCTTCTAACACCGGGACGATTTTATGCCCCATCACCCCGCCATGCGCATTAATCTGAGCAATCGCGAGCAATTCGGCGCGCTCCAACGGAACTTCGCTAATCGCCATCGTTCCTGATAAAGACTGCAACACACCAACTTTCACCACCTTGGATGCCGCCTGTGCAATCGACGCCGCACTCAGCACTGTGGTCCCCAGCAGCAACCCAACCCAAGCCAAACCCCGTCGGCGGCGGCGCAGCACGGCCGCCGCATCATTCGTTGCACGCATGATCTCATCTCCCAAATGGTGAACCGCCCCCGCTGGTTCGGCGACATGAACTAAACCAAGCGGTACGGTATCGCGGTATGGGGCGTTTGACGTAGCTTATTCAGCGGCTGCGCTTAATTGTTCGCGCCGTGCCAGCACGGTTTCAAAAATCTGTGCTTGACCCACGCTGATACTGCGCCAATCATGCCGCGCCGCAAAGGCGTGGGTCGCCGCGCGATCGGGCAGTGCGGCGCGCAGTTTGATCAACGCACAAGCCAATGCCTCCGGCGTGTTTGCTGCGGCCACCAACCCGGCGGCACGCTCGCGCACCACCTCCGCATTACCCGGCGCGGGCGATGCAATCACCGGCGTCCCACAGGCCATCGATTCGAGCAACACATTCGCCCAACCTTCGCGGCTCGATGCCAAAACCAAAGCCTCGGCACCCGAATAATACATCGCCAGCTCGTCGGGCTTAATTTCGCCCATCAGCCGCACCCGATCGGCCAGACCAAGCGTTGCCACCAATTTACGCAATCGTTGTTCTTCAGGCCCGACGCCAATGATCAATAAATCCAGTCGGTCCGAGCCTGCGCGATCTAACACTGCCAGCGCCTGGATCACCCGATCATGCCCCTTGCGCTCAATCAAATGCCCTACCGAAAGCAAATACCGGCGCGGCTGCAGGCTGCGCGCGCGCGCGCCCTCCGGGTCAATCGCCTGGAATCGGTCAAGCTCCACGCCATTGCGTAACACCGTCACCTTATCGGAATTTGCCCCCAGCGCGACCAACCCCTCGGCAAGTGCAGCACTCACCGCAATCAAATGATCGGCCTGGCTCAGCAGCGCGCGAATTTGACGGGCGGGCACGCGCTGCTCCGGCCACGCGGTTACATCCGAACCGCGCGCAGTGATCACTAACGGTAAATTCAACTCGCGCGCCAACCGCGCTGCGGCGACGCCGTCGGGATATAAATAATGGGCGTCAATCAAGTCCGGCACAAATCCAGTCGCGCGCAATTGCTCAAGCGCGCGCCGCATCGCGCGATATAATAAGGTGGGCGTCGCACTCTTGCTCAGCCCTGGGATCACCAGATATCGCGGATGCAGCACCTTAATACCGCGCCGCGTCTCACAATCCGCCACCCGCCCCCAACGGCCATAGCGACCAAATATCGGGGCCTGCGCAGGGAAATATGGAACCGGCGCAATCACCCGCCCGTCAATGCCGGTATCCGCCAGCAAATGCCGCAACCGCGTCTCGACAAAAACCCCATGCGCTGGAAATTCAGCATTGGGATACAAGGTCGAAATCGTCACAACGCGCATCAGGGTTTTTTCCCCGGCGATGCCCGTCGCTGCCGCCAACGCGCGCTCGGTTTTTCATTCGCCTGCACAAGCGAGATCGGCGTGATATCGGCATAATCGAACGGCGCCGCACGCGGTTTTGGGTGCGGCGTGCCATCAATCGGCTCCTTAAATATCCAGAGGCCAAGCCATAAAACCGCAAACATCGCGCCTAAAAAAAAGAGCGCGCTCATTGCGCTACCACCCGGCGGCTACGCCAGCCTTGCCGCGCGGGTTCGGCGTGAACCGGCCCGGTTTGCACTAACGCGCCGCGCAGCAAGATCAGGGCCGAGGATACCACAATCAACAGCATGAAAAAATAATCATAATAGGCGAGCGATAACAGCGATCCTCCCACCATGAACGCGATAATCGATACTTCTACCATCCTGCCCAAATCACCCAGCCAGGCCAAGCCTGGATCATTCCCCGCCTCGCGTGCGACCCGCCGCGCCATCAGCAGCCCGTTCACATTCAGCACGATCCACAGGATCAAAGCCGGAAAGCCCTGATCGCCCAACACCTCGAACCAAATACTATGGGTCGCACGCTGATGCGCCAGCGGAAAATAGCGATGCAGTACGCTCGGGATGGCCGTCGCTTGAAATCCCCCGCCGGTCAGCGGATTATGGAAAGCGATACCTGCCGCTTCGCGCCAGATTGTTAGTCGATCATTCGCAGAGTTCGAGTGGTGAAAATGCAAAATGGTAAACATCCGCGTCTGCCACTCGGCTGGCATAAAGCCAATCGCCGCAACCAACACCACCCCGATCAATACAAAATTCGCCGCCCGGTTCTTGCCATTCCACCAGAAGCGCACGCCCATCGCCGCCAACGCAATCAGCCCGCCGCGCGAATAGGTTGCCACCACCGCCAATAATGACAACACCATCGCCGCCACCAAACCAATCCGCACGCCGCGATGCAGCGTATGCAGACGCAAATAATTCATCAACGGAATTGTCATTAATAACGCCACAGCCAACTGATTATTATCGCCGATAAAGGTGTTCGCCGGGCCATAAACATGGTCATCCCCGCCGGTCAACAAGGTAAATATCCCGCCGCGCACCCCATAATACCCAATCGATATCACCATGATCCAAATCACCGCATGCAGACGACGACGCGACGTCAGCAACGCACCCACTAACAACGCAAAGCCGAGTGACTTCATCAAGGGAATATAGCCATGCATCTCGACATGAGCAGGCACCAACGCAAAGACGCTGTTTAAGGTAATCAGCCCCGCATAGACCAAAATCAATATTTGAGTGGAGGTCATCGGTAATCGGCGCGGCTCCTGCCTGACCATGCAGCCAATCAACGTTGCCAACGCCGCCAGCAACGCCCATGGCGCATGCGCCCCGAACCCGTACAAATCCTGTTGCGGGTTCATCAACGAAATCCAGTCAAACGCCACCACCCCAACCATCGGGCGCGCTGTCGCCATCGCTAACAAGACGGCAAATGCCGCGCCCAGAACCAGCAAATGCAACATCGAACGCCCTCAGTTTTGATGCGATAATTTACCCAGCAACGCCATGGCCGCCGCCTGATCAGCGAAGTGCGTCTTGGTGCTGACCAAGGGCCGCAAAATCCCAATCGCCGCCTGGGCATTGCCGGTTTTGGTCAAGGCCACCGCGTCATGATAGCCAATCGTCCGATCCGCCGGGTCCGCCGCATGCGCGACATTAAGCAATGCCAACGCGCGAGCACGCTGTGCGTGACCCGTTTTATCGCTCAGCAAAATCCACCCGAGCGTATCCGCCGTCTTTGGATTTGGCGCGCTGATATAAGCGCGCTGCGCCAGCGCCAACGCATCCGGCTTGCCGAGTTTACCCTCAACCCATGCCAAATTATCGAGCGCCACGATATCTTGCGGCACTAATTGCAAGGAATGCGCATAATCCTGTGCCGCAGCCGGAAAATCATGCTGATCAATCGCAATCGACCCCTGCATATCGCTCAACGCCGCATTATCTGGAAATTTGGCGACGGCCTGGTGCAGCATGCTGATCGCGGCTGGGCTGTTGCGGCTTTGCACATCCGCCTGGATGGCACTCAACGCCAGGATTGGTGAGGGGTTCTGCTGATACGCGGCGGTGAACGCTGTCGCCGCCTTGCCAGGATGATGCTGCGATAATTCCAATGCCCCGGCCAACACGGCCGCTTGTGGTTGATGATCAGGATTGGAAGCCAGCGAAGCCGCCTCACTCTGCGCTGCGGCAAAGCCCTTCTCGCTCAACACAATCGCAACCCGGGTCTCCATGAACGCGAGTTGGTGCGGATCGCGCGCTAACCCCGCGTTAATCACCGCCATGGCAGCGCGCGGATGTTTGCGCACCATATCGATATGCACGAGTGCCAACCGATCCGCCGCAGCACCGGGCCGGGCGGTCAGCAACGCCTGCAAGCTCAACGACGCCGCGTTCAGATGCCCCTGCGCCGCATCCAGCTTTGCCCGTTGCAGCAAAATCACGGGCTGCCTCTGTTGCGAGGGAGCAAGGGTCGCGAGTAACCCGGCAGCCGCTTGATACTGCTTAGCAATCCGCTGTTGGCGCAGCACCGCCGCGATCAAAGCGACATTCGCCGGCATATGAAGCTGTGCTCGTTGCAACGTGCTCAAGGCCGCTGCCGGATGCCCCATCGCCTGCTGCATATCGGCAAGCTCCACCACCACTTGCACATTAGCGGGATGACGCCGATCCAACGCGCTCAAGCGCGACAAAGCCGCTTTGCGATGCTGCATCAACAAATCAAGCCGCGCGAGGCCAAGTTGCGCGGGCACCGAATTCGGCTGCACCACTAACAACTTCTTCAAGGCCCGCTTCGCCGCCTGCGGATCACCTTGCTGCAACGCCATCCTCGCTTCAAGCAACGCTGAAGCCTGCACGCCGCCTTGCTTGTCGAGTTCAGCGATGGTCCGCGTGGCCGTTGGCATATCATTGGCAAGCAAAGCCGCAACCGCCAACCGATGCTCAATCGATAATTTCATCTCGGTCGCCTGGGCCGGGACCAACCCGCGCGCGGTGCGGAACTCCTGCTCGGCCTTGGCATAGTTCCCACGTTGCTGATTCAACAAGCCCATATTGCGCCAAGCCACCGCATCTTTCGGCGCCAACGCCAAAGCTTTTCGGTCGGCTTGCATCGCTGCCGACCAATTCTGCGCGTGCCCATCAATCGCCGCCTGCAAATCCAACGCCTCCGCCGGTAGCGGACCCGCCGCCGCCACCTTGTTCAACGCCGCCTGCCCGACATGGTAATGGCCTGTCTGCACCGCGAGGCCGGCAAGCAATATCTGCGCCCGGGCATCACCCGGCATTTGGGCCGCAAAACTCTGGGCTGCGGCAAAGGCCGCCGCCGGTTGACCGAGCGCCGCGTCGGTCTGCGCGCGCAAATAGAAAATTCCCGGAATCTGCTTACCGGCACCGTTGATTTTTTGTAACGTCGCGTTAGCCCGATGCCAGTGATGCGACGCCACATCGACCGACGCCTGCAAATAAGCCGCCCCAATCGAATGCGGCGCGAGCAACGTGGCATTTTTCAACTCAGCTTGCGCCGCCACCAATTGGCCCGTCGCCGACAACGCCTGCACCAGCAATAATTTTGCCTTGATATCGAGCGGATCTTTGGCGATCACCGACTTCAAAACGACACCGGCCTGCGCGGCGTGACCTTGCGCCAAATCCAACTGCGCCTCGCGCTGCAACAAGGCCGGCGCACCCGGATGATCCTGCAACGATGACGCCACCAGCGCCTGGGCCTGGGTGAGGTTATTCTGCGCGAAGGCCAAATCGATCCGCGCCGAATCCGCCTCCAGCCCACCAGGCTGAAACGAAGCCGCCCGTTGCAAATCCGCCGCCGCCCGGTCAAACCGGGTGAGCACCATATTCGCCCGCGCCCGCGCCACCGCAATCACCGCCCCGCGATGACCGGTCGCGGTGCCAATCGGAAAATCATGCAACAAAGCAATGGATCGGCCTTGCGCAATATAACTCCGCAACAGCAACGTCAAACTCCGATTGGGCTGATATTTCGCCGCAATCGCCTTCCGCGCCTCCCGTTCGGCGGCTACCGGATCACCAAGCTGCAAACTAACGGAACCCAGGAGCGCGTGTGCCGCTGCATCTTTCGGATGCTGCCGGATTGTGTTCAGCAAATCGAGCCGCGCATCTAACAATCCACCCTGCGCCAGCGCCGCCTGCGCCCGCTGAAACGAACGCGGCTGCGCCGCTTGCTGGTCCAATCGCGGCTGCGCCGCTACCGCGGCACCGCCGATGCAAGCGGCGATCAACGTGGCCGCAATGACCCCACCATAATAGCTCAATCGCTGTAATGTGCTCATTCCCTGTCTCCTCATCGTCTCTATTGGTGCCAACACCGAAACTCTACGCTCAGTCGCCAAACGAACCATCCACCTGATCGACCGGCTCAACCCGATCAGCGTCGCGATCCGCCTTCACCGCATCACTCAAGCCCAAATTATCGATCAATCCGTACAAAGTCGGGCGACTAACACCGAGCAATTTTGCCGCCGCACTGATCGACCCGTCGGCCCTGGCCAAGGCGAGTTGGATCGCCTGACGTTCAGCCTCGCGCCGCGCGTTTCGCAAATCACGCACCGGCAGGGGGGCTACATCCGCCAAATCCAAATCCCGCGCCTCGATATGCTGATGATCAGCCATAATCACCGCGCGCCGCACCCGGTTTTCCAGCTCGCGCACATTCCCTGGCCAATCATGCTGCATCAAGGCGGCGAGTGCCGACTCAGCAAAACTAAGCCCGTGCCGATTTTGCGCCTGAGCAAACCGGTTGAGAAAAAACCGCCCTAACAATACCGCGTCGCCCCCCCGATCACGCAGAGGCGGGATATGCACGCTCACAATATTCAACCGAAATAATAAATCGAGCCGGAACCGCCCCGCCGCAACCAACGCATCCAAATTTTGATGTGTGGCCGAAACAATCCGGGCATCAACCGCAATCGGCCGCCGCCCTCCCACCCGCTCGATCACGCTTTCTTGCAGAAACCGTAATAATTTGACCTGTAACCCCAAGGGCAAATCACCAATTTCATCCAAAAACAGCGTCCCGCCTTGCGCCAACTCA
Organism: Pseudomonadota bacterium; assembly: GCA_021828605.1. The sequence continues at coordinate 31,726 of JAJZEG010000144.1, forward strand.
ATCCGTCCCGGCGTCTGCTTGATCGCCCCGGTGAACGCACCTTTTTCATGGCCAAATAACTCGGATTCCAGCAACGGCTCCGGGATCGCGCCGCAATTAATCGCGACGAACGGCCCCTTCGCCCGCGTGCCTAATTCATGCAGAGACTGCGCCAAAATTTCTTTGCCGGTGCCACTTTCTCCTAACAACAATACCGGCGCCGTGGCGGGCGCTAGTTTTTCAATCGTGCGGCATATCCCCGCCATTGCTTCGGAACCGGTAATCACCCGGGGTAGCAACGGCGGATTAGTTTCCGCACTGAGCCGACGATTTTCCTGCTCCAGCGCGCAAAGTCGAAATGCCCGGTCGACAATAATGCGCAATACCGCGCTATCGACCGGCTTCTCGAAAAAATCATACGCACCGCGCCCAATCGCGAGTAACGCATTCTCGCGCTTGCCGTTTCCGGTTGCGACAATCACCTTGATCATCGGCACCGCCCGGCACAACGCATCCAGAACCGCCAACCCCTCGCTGATGCCATCAGGGTCCGGCGGCAACCCCAAATCGATAATCGCGACCAAAGGTTGGGCGCGTAGGGCCAACTCCATGGCTTGCGCACGATTACCAGCAATCAACACCGCACATCCAGGAAACGCCCATTTATACTGCCGACATAACCCGGAATCATCCTCAACAATCAGCAAGCTCTGGTCATTACTGGAATTATTAGTCATGGTTTATTTCCACCCAAACCGGCGGCGGTGGTGCCTCGACCGCCCCGAGCGTCGGCAGCCGCACCGTCATCGTGGTGCCAACCCCCTGCGCGCTGGTTACCGCCAAGCTGCCCCCGGCCTGCGTGATCAACTCGCGCGCCTGAAACGCACCCAAGCCAAACCCCAAGGTTTTGTCAGAGGAAAATGGCTTGAACAATTGCTCACGCACAAAGCGCGCACTCATCCCACAGCCATGGTCAACAATGCTGATGATCACCCAACCAAGCTCATGACGCACGGTGACGAACACCGATTGCGGGGCAGCACTCGCCTCCTGCGCATTATCCAATAAGTGATTAATAATCATATCAAAGGATAAGGGATCAATCGAAATATTCGATTGCCCGTCAGCCACATCTAGTCGCACCGTATCACGGCGCGCGAGAATCTCCTGCAACCGGGCTTCAACATTAAATTGTGCCGAACCGGTCGGATCAACCTGATCCAACCGCCAGATCATGGATCGAATTTTCTCAACCGATTCGCGCACGGTGCCGATCAAATCCGCTTGAAAATCAGGATCAGCAATATGGCGTTGTGCATTATCAATCACCAGCCCAAGCTGATTGGCAACGTTTTTGATATCATGGGCAACAAACGCGAATTTCTTGCCCGCCACCTCGAACTTGCGCGCAACCGCTAACGCTTCCGCCGCCCGACTTTCGGCCATCACTAATGAGACTTCGCACGCGACAACCGCAAGCAACGCAGCCATCTCGTCATCCAGTTTCTGCGCCGCCCGCGGTCGGCTGAGCAGCACCACCCCAAGCGATACGGCGTCCACCGGATCAGGCAACGCGACGGCCAGCCAAAACGGCGCGGTTTCAGCCTCCGGATCAAGTTCGATCACGGTTTGGCTTTCACCCTCGCCAAAGGTCAATGCGTCATTATTGATTACCGCAATCTCCAGCGCGGTATTCCAACCTTCGCCAAACCGAAATTCGGCGCGCGCCCGATCATGGTCGAGGAAAATCCCCGAAGGCGCATCAGCCGTATCGGCTAACGCTTTGATCGCCCGCTGCACTACGCTCCCACCCCGATCAATGGATAATGTCGCGATGCAACGCAACCATTCCTGCCGATAATCGTAGGGTGCAGCGGCGAAATGTCGGCGCAATAAAACCAACAATCGTGAGCGCGCGGACCCTGAGCTGACCACAATCGCGACCACTAACAATCCGGCAAAAATAATCGCCCATTCAACCACGGCGCTCAACCCAAATTGGGCGTCATGCACCAAGGCAGCAATGACCCCGAGCACCAACATGAACGAGCCGCCTAAAATCAAACTCGCCGAGTAAAATGCCGCGTTTTTTGATAAATGCAGCCGACGGGGTCGCCACCGATTGGCGCGCATCGCCCCGATTGCAAACATCGGCAATACCATCAATAAAAATGCCAATCGGGCGCCAATCAGTGGCTCAGCAACGCGCTGCCCCAAAATGACGCCGGCATAGAGCAGCAAACTAACCAACGCCAAACCACCCGCCGCGACGCTCGGCAGGCTGAGATGCCACAAAATTTCCCGCTCGGCATTGCGCATAATATTTTCGCATAAAACAATAATGGCCAAATCAAAGATAATATTGGTCACAATAACCCAATGCACCGCCCGGCTCGGGTCAAACATCCAACCCACGGTGATTCCCAAGAAGAGCACCACCAGTCCGGCGAGCAATCCGCGTTGAATGAGTGGTAATTGCCGGATCGTTTTATTACGGCACACCAGGTCGAGTTCAACGACGCCAAAACTCCATCCCAGCAAAGCGGCCATCCAAATATTCGATACCACAATCGAACGCGGTCCCAGTATTCCCTCGGCGCCCGCAAATAAGGCGGTAAGCAACGCCGCCACGATCATCGGCAACCGGGATCGAACCCACAGCATTTTCGAGACTGCCGGCAAATTTAGCCGATCGGATCGCGAAAGCTGGGTGAAAGCCACAAACAATGACAAAACCAGATACGCGACGCCAACGACCAGACTACCGATCCTGATGCCGAAATCGTTCACCGGCCCAAGCGGGCGGTCATCGCGCGCCCTTGCCAAATATCACGACGGATACCGTGCCCACCAAAATTTTACTATCAAGGGTTAAACAGCGATTTTCCAAATATTCGGTATCGTAAATATGCTTGACATGGGCATCATCAACCGATGCACCATAGCAATAGCGTATTTGCGCCAGGCCGGTAATGCCCGGCTTGACGCCATGACGCCGATCATAGTCAGGAATTGCTTCACGCAAAATCGTAACAAACTCTGGTCGTTCCGGACGCGGCCCGATCACACTCATATCCCCGCGAAGCACATCGAAAAACTGCGGCAGCTCGTCTATTCGATATTTACGCAACACGGCACCCACTTCGGTCACCCGCGGGTCCGCCGGCAATGCCCAAACTGCCTGGCCTGTCGGCTCAGCATCTTGCCGCATACTCCGAAATTTGGTGATGCGAAATAACTTGCCATTCAGGCCGACCCGCGTTTGCCGGTAGAAAACCGGCCCAGGACTACTCATCACAATAGCGATCGATGCGACAACCATAATAGGCGCCACAAATATGATCATTAATAGGCTGAATACGATATCAAAAGCGCGCCTGATCCATACAGTGAAGCGATGGTCGTCGCGCTCCATCAAAACCCGCGTTCGATTTTTCCTCATATAGAACGAGCTGAAACTCAACACGCCGCCCCCCACCAAATTGAAAACGACAAAAGATCGCCGCGCGCAGGCGCGCACTAGACCAACGATTTCAGAGTAACTTTCGTGAAATATTACGCTAATGGCATGGTTTTTTGTGGCTAGATTTCCGTCAATAATGTTTTAATTGCTAAAAACTATATAAATCGATGACGTAAAAAAGTAAAGTATTTATACCGATGAGGATAAAAGTATTTATACCGATGAGGATAAATGATATCCAAAAATTATATTATGTAAAAACAACGATATAATGCTCAAATCTGATTTAATTCGAAACCTTAATAAAAATTTAGGCGTCAAGCTCGCCTTGTATCGGGGAAATATCAGAATAGTGCATGGTATAGTCACACATAATCACCGTAACGAGTGTGTATCGGCGCGCGACCAACCGACGAGGTCGTGCTTCGCTGATATTTATCAGGGAAAACGATTACTTAATCGTTATTTTATCGAGATAAGCCAACATTCAGCGCAATTGGCGCGGTGCAACATCCGCCCCTTGAATGGCGAAACATCCTTAATCCCGGCGCTGGAGAGCGGTGTCGCCACCGCCCTCCCTCGCAGGTCATCGTTATGGCATCGCACGCTACGCGCGGCGACGGCGGCGCAGCACCAAACCAAGCCCAAGCAGGCTGGTGCCCAACAACGCCAATGAACCCGGCTCCGGCACATCCACATTGGAGAAGGACAGATCCGCCGGCGCGCCATTGGCTTCGAGATACCAAATATTATAGGTGCCAGGCCCAACCTGGAAATTTGTCGGTATCGCCACTGTCGGTTGCGCCGAATTGACCAACTCGCCGGTATTGGCTGCGTTCCAGAGGCTGAACCCATCATCATGGGTCACCGTGCCGCTCACACTATGGTTGGTGGTGAAGGTCAGTTCAAACAACGAGGCGGTGCTGAAATTACCGGTGCTCAATACCGAACTGGCACTAAACCCCGTACCGTAATTCAGCATATGAAAGCCGGTCAGATTATTGGTAAATCCGCCCAAGGTATTTTGCGATTGGGCATTATCCGACCAGTTCGGCATCCCGACAAAGGTGCCGGAAAAGAAATAGTTGCTCATCGAGATCATCGGATTATTCGGCGAGGCTTGTTGGTTCGCCGAGCCGCTATTCGCACCCGGCGTTGAAGCACTCCAGGCTTGCACCGAGAAATCGAGCGAAGGCGTGGCATAGGCAACCCCTGAACCGATGATGAGCGCACCGACGGCGCAGGCGGCCAGTTTGGCAAATTTGAGTGACATGACAAAGTTCCTTTACAGATAAGAGCGCATAGTTGGTAGGCTCCCATTACAAAGCAGATAATATGCCAAATTATTTTATCGCTATTTATCAATTATTTATTGATGTCTCGTCCAACACAAATTGCTTAACTGTAAAATTTTCCGACAGCCAAACGCAGCTCCGTCAATCGCGCGCGGGCGCGCAGCATCATCGCCAGCGGCGTATAGCCCAGCACCAACCGCGCCCAAACCAGCTCTGGCGTCTGGTCGGCAAAACTGGTTTTATAGCGCGCATCGCCCGCGAGAAAATCATAAAATGCTAAGCCCTGCTCTGCATAATCTCTGATCGCAACCGCATGACTGACCAGCCCCGGTTTCTCATGCGCGACCGCCTCGTCATAGGCAAAGCCGCTCTGATACGCATAAACCGTTTGCCCATAGCGCAAATTATATAAATACCCGATCAGCCGATCACCGGCTTTGGCGGTCAGCAAATCAACTGACCCCGCCGCTATGCCATAATCCAAAATATCGTGATGAAACCGACAAAATTGCTGAGACATCGCCCCGGCCTGACCGCGTCGCCGCCAGCTCGCCTGATGCAATTCCGCCATATGCGCGAACGCGCGATGCGCCGCCTCGCGCGTCGTCGCCCGGCTCAGCGTGATCGGGCCGCTGCGCTGATAGGATCGCATCGCGCGCCGCAACTGCGCGCGACTATTGGCTGACATCAGCGCCACAATGTCGCCCCCGCTTGCCCGCACCTCGGTTAAATCCCGCCGTGGGGCGGGCTGCCGCTTTTCCACCAACACCGCGCCCATTGGTTGCAATGGCGCAATGTCCTTCGCAGCGATCCCCGGCAAATACACCATCGCCGCCCCCAACCGACCGATCGCGCGCCACCAAAACAAGGCGGCTTGCGGATAATCACGATCCACCAACGGCGCATTATACTCAATATAAGGCGCATCAATCGCCGGATCATCCACTGCGGTCAGGCTGAGGGTGCGCGATCCCCAGCGGCGGCCGCGCTGAAAGAGCCCCATCGCCACCACACGCTGATCCGCCAGCACCTGCACCAAAAGCGGTCGATCCAGCCCATGCGCCAAAACCGCCGCAACCCACAGCCATGAATTAAACACCGAGCCATCAGACCGCTGCTCCAAGGCGTGCCATTGCGCAGCCAGCACCGCCCGATCCGGATCATCATCGACAACCACCACCAAAGGCGTTGCGCAATCGCACTCAACAGTGCATTGGTTGGAATTGAATGTTGCCCGTGTCATCCAGATCCGAT
>JAJZEG010000120.1 GCA_021828605.1 Pseudomonadota bacterium
ATATGGATCGCGCCGCCACCCGCCTCGCCGATGCCGCGCAGCGCGGCGAAACGGTCGGGATTTTTGGTGATTATGATGTCGATGGCGCTTGTTCCGGCGCGCTAATGGCGCTGGGGTTAAGCGCGCTCGGTGCGGTGCCGCTTAATTATGTCCCGGATCGCCTAACCGAAGGTTATGGACCCAACGCGCCCGCCTTGATCGGTTTGGCCGACCGGGGCGCCACGCTGATTATCTGTGTCGATTGCGGCGCCACCGCCCATGACGCGCTCGCGCAAGTGGCCGGGCGGAGCGAGGTGATTGTGCTCGATCATCACGCGCTGAATGGTCCGCCGCCGCCAATTTTTGCGACGGTTAATCCCAATCGGCTCGATGATCGCTCGGGCCTTGGCAGTCTCTGTGCCGCCAGCGTCGCCTTTCTCTCCTTGATCGCCACCCAGCGCGCATTGCGTAAGCGCGGCGCCTTCGCCGCCCAGCCGGAGCCCGATCTGCGCGCCTTGCTCGATCTGGTTGCACTCGCCACGGTCTGTGATGTGATGCCACTCACCGGGCTCAATCGCGCTTTGGTCACCCAGGGCCTGAAAATCATGGCAAGCGGCGCGCGTCCGGGGATCGCGGCGTTATTGGAGGTTGCGGGAGTCAAAGACCCGCCCACTGCGGCGAATTGCGGATTTGCGCTCGGCCCCCGCATTAATGCTGCCGGGCGGATTGCCCAGGCCGATTTAGGGTTGCGGGCCTTGCTCGCACCGGATGCCGCGCGGGCGATGGCCTTGGCGCAACAACTCGATCAGATTAATCAGCAGCGCCAAGCGGTTGAGGCGGGTGTGCTGGAGGCGGCAATGAGCGAAGCCGAAGCCCAGCTTGCCGGCGGATCGGCGGTCGCTTTGGTGGCGGGGGAGGGCTGGCATCCGGGCATTGTTGGGATCGTTGCGGGTCGGATCAAAGAAAAATACAATCGCCCGGCTTTGGTTGCAGCGATTAGCGGGGATCAAGCCACCGGGTCGGGGCGCTCAGTCAGCGGCATTGATTTGGGCAGTGCGATTATTCGCGCCCAGCAATCGGGCTTGCTGCGCCGGGGCGGCGGTCATGCGATGGCGGCGGGTTTCGCGCTCGATACCGCGCGGCTGGCCGAGTTTCACGATTTTCTGAATGACGCTTTGGCGACAGCAAGCCTGTATCCGCGCGCGGCTGATCTGGTGCTTGATGGCACGCTCGCCCCCGCGACGGCGACGTTTGATTTGGTGTCCACCATCGCGCGGCTCGGCCCTTTCGGTGCGGGCAACCCGGAGCCGATTTTTGTGTTTCCGCGCTTGCGCGTGACCAAGGCGGATCGGATCGGCCGCGATGGCAACACCATTCGCGCCTTTCTGCAAGCAGAGTCCGGCACCAGCCTGAAAGCCATGTTGTTTCGCTCAGCCGACAGCGCTTTGGGCCAGGTCTTGCTTAGCCGGAGCGCGACACCGTTACACGTGGCCGGCCAACTTCGCATTGATCGCTGGAACGGCACCTCCAGCCTGAGTTTAACCATCCAGGACGCGGCTCTGGCCTGATCGTCGCTTGACCCCAATCGCCCGCTCCGCTACCTGACTTTCACAACGTCCCGTTCGTCTAGAGGCCTAGGACGCTGCCCTCTCACGGCGGCAACACGAGTTCGAATCTCGTACGGGATACCAAGCAATTTCAGTAGATTATGGTTTGGCGCTTAGTCGACTAATGATGCCATGCGGCAAATATACGGCTTGGTGATACAAGCTGTACCGTCTTGCGCAGATGGCCAGTTAAGTGCCGCGCGGCTTTTTTCATGCAATTTGAATCTTGCTTATACTACGGCTTAGCCGTATAGTGGGCAATGGAGTTTGAGTTCGATGACGCGAAGGATGCGGCGAACCGTGCTAAGCACGGCGTGTCGCTAGCCCTGGGCGCGGTCATTCTTGAAACCCCGATTGGTGCGGTCATGGATGGTCGGCAGGATTATGGCGAGCCTCGGATCAATGTATTTGGACTGATCAGTGATCGGCTGTTCGTCTGCACCTACACGATGCGCAATCAGGTTTACCGGATTATCTCGGTTCGCAAAGCGAGCCGCCAGGAGCAACGCACATGGCTATCGTGAAAGTTACCAAGGAATTGGCCCATCGCGCGCTTGCGGCGGTCGATTGGGGTGCCCAGGACGCCAAGACGGATGCGGATATCGCCCGCGACGTTGCGGGCAACCCGGATGCCGCCTTCATTCTCTCCGATGCCGAAACGGCAGCGGGCATTGCCCGGCTGATCCGCCATCGTCTGGGTATTTCGCAAACCGAGTTTGCGGCCCGGTATCATGTGCCGGTGGGCACTTTGCGCGATTGGGAACAGGGCCGAAAGCAACCGGACGCGACGGCATTGGCCTATTTGCGGGTGATCGCCCGCGAGCCGATCATGGTGGCGCGGGCGTTGGTTCCGGCCTAACCGGAGCGCCCATCGGGCATTGCAGCGGTTTGAGCCGGTCGATCAACCAGCGTCCTGCCGGTCCGGGTGGCGAGGTGGTGCGGTAGATCGCGGCCATCGGCAGGATCAGCCCGCCTTGGGGCATATCCTCAATGGCTAATCGCACCAACGCGCCGCTGGCGAGATCATCACACACAGTATGGAGCGGCATTCCGCCAAAACCGAGCCCGTGGCGAAGAAATTCATGTTTGGCGTATAAATCCGCCAGCCGCCAGGATAAAGGCGACATAACGCCGAATTCTCGCCCCGCTGACAAATCCGAGCGATCGGTCAAAACCAACTGAGTGTGGCGGGTCAACTCGGCGCGGGGAATAACGCCCGATATCGATGCCAGCGGATGATGATGTGCGGCCACCATCACCATTTCGATGCCGTGCAGCCGCTCGGTGCTGAGCGATGCTGGCATGAGCGGCAAGGTGGCAACAATGCCAATGCTGCAACGACCATCAATCACCGGAACCCCTGCAGCCCCCAGCGCCTCGACATAGAGGCGTAGCGGGATACCGGGGAACTTGACGCGAAACGCCTTGGCGGCGTCGGTGATCGCGGCCATCGGGTAAAACACGTCGACCACCGCCGATAATTCGGGCTCCAGACCGGTCGCCATGCCCTTGGCCCGCGCTTTCATGAAATCGACGCTATTGACGATGCCCCGCGCGTCCGCGAGCAAAGTGACCCCAGCAGAGGTGAGTTTCGGGGTGCGTCCGGTGCGATCGAACAGGATCACCCCGATTTGATTTTCCAAGGTGCCAACCATGTCGCTCACCACCGACTGCGCCCGACGCAACCGGCGGCCGGCAGCAGAAAAACTGCCCTCATCGACGGCGGCGATGAACACCCGCAACTGGTCAAGGGACACTGAGTCAAGCATGGTTTCGCTCCTGATATCGGTATAACCGATAGATAAGATCGGAATATACCTCGTATCCAGATGGAAGCAATCATGCGACATCACGGGCAACCAACAACCCTTGTCGCCGACATCCCCGTCGGCCGGAGCCATGACATGAAACTTCTCCACGTCGATTCCAGCATCCTCGGCCAAAATTCGGTGAGCCGCGACCTCTCGGCACAGATCGTCGCCCGGCAAATCGCGCTGCATCCGGGGATTGACATCATCACCCGCGATCTGGCGGCTGAACCCGCGATGCATCTGTCCGGCGCGCATATGGCGGCCTGGCAAGGGGCGCCGGTGAATGATGCGGCGCTGGGGGCCGATCTGGCCAGTGGTGGGGCCTATATGAGCGAATTATTTGCAGCCGATATTATTGTGATCGGCGCGCCGATGTATAATTTCGCCGTGCCGAGCCAGTTAAAAGCGTGGATCGACCGGCTGGTGGTTGCGGGCAAAACCTTCCGCTACGGCGAAGGTGGCATGCCCGAAGGCCTGGTGCAGGGCAAAAAAATGTTCATCGCCTCGTCACGCGGCGGCGTTTATGCGGCGGGCAGCCCTGCGGCGGGGCTCGACCATCACGAGACCTATTTGACGGCGGTGTTTTCGTTCATCGGCATCACCGACATCACCATCATCCGCGCCGAGGGCATCGCCTACGGGCCGGAAGCCCGCCAAGCCTCGATTGAGCGGGCGAAATCGGAAATCACTGTCCTCGCGGCCTGAATAACGACAAAGGAAACCAGAGCGATGAAATTATCGAGCCCCGCCTTGCTTGTTGCCTTGCTTGTTGGCGCTATGCTCGCTGTGGCGCCTCCGGCCATGGCGCAGATGGCATCGACCAATCCGGCCGCCGTTAAACCCGGCACCTACAAGGTCGATCCGTACCATACGCAGGTCACGTTCAGCCTATCGCATTTTGGCTTTACCAAATTTTCCGGCATGTTTGGTGATGCCTCGGGCAGCCTGACGCTCAATACCGCGAAACCGGCGTCAGATCGGCTGGATATCACCATTGCAACCCGGTCGTTGCTCACCACGGTACCGGCCCTCACCACCGAACTCAACAACGCGCAATGGTTCAACACCGCGCAATTCCCGACCGCGACCTTCGTCTCGACGAAAGTGATCCGCACCAGCAAGGATTCCGCGACCATTGATGGCAATTTGACATTGCATGGCGTCACCCACCCCATCATGCTGAAAGCCCGCTTCATCGGCGCCGGGGTTAACCCGGTCGATCATGCTTATACGGTGGGGTTTGCCGCCACTGGGGTGATTAAGCGGAGCGAATTTGGCGTGAAAGCCTTCGTGCCGATGGTGGGCGATGATGTCACCCTTACCCTCGCCGGTGCTTTCGAGCGGCAAAAGTAAATCCTGATGACCGCCGTCAGCGCGACTTCCGGTTACACGCTGGTCGCCATTATTCTTCATTGGGTCATGGCGCTCGGCATCATCGCGCTGGCGGTGATGGGGTTGTATATGACGCATGTCAAACTGCCGCCCCAGCAGTTATTTTACCTGTATCAACTCCATAAATCGATTGGGATCACTCTTCTGCTGTCAGCGTTTTTACGGCTGGGCTGGCGGCTGATGCACCGAGCGCCGACGCTGCCAAACTCGATCTCGCTTGCGCAGAAATCGGTCGCGAAGGTCAGCCACTGGCTGCTCTATTTGGCGCTTTTTGCCTTGCCATTGACCGGCTGGGCGGTGGTTTCGGCCTCGCCGTTCGATATCCCGACCGCGTTATTTGGCGTGATCCGTTGGCCGGATTTGCCGTTTCTACCCAACCTCGCCGATAAAAACGTGGTCGAAGCCGTGTTGATCGACATCCACGCTTATGGTGCCTGGGCGTTGATCGCGCTGGTGGTTCTCCATGCGGGGGCGGCGCTGCATCACCATTTCATCAAGCGTGACGATATAGTGCGCCGGATGCTGCCCGGTCGACGGGTGCGCGGACCAAACGTGAAAGACCCTGCTCAATGATCCGATTTTCGGCAGCACTCGCGGCACTGGCCCTCGCAACGCCTCTAACGGCGCTGGCTCATGCCCCGTCATGGACCCTCAATCGCGCCGAGAGCAAGTTGAGCTTTACCGACACCCAGACCGGGAAAACATTCAAAGGTCAGTTCAAAAAATTTGCGGCGGTGATCGCGTTCAGCCCGAGCGATCTGGCGGCGTCGCATATCAAGGTAACGGTTGATCTGGCCAGTGCGGTTACCGGTAATCTCCAACGCGACAGCGCAATGCGCGACCAAGATTGGTTTGACATCGCCAAGTCACCGCAGGCAATATTCACCTCGACCCAGATCACCCGCCTTGGAGCCAACACCTATCAGGCGGCAGGCACCTTGACGCTGCGCGGTATCCGAAAAAAAGTCATTTTGCCGTTTACCGTGGCGATCACTGGCAACACTGCCCATGCAACCGGTCATCTGGTCCTGCACCGCATCGCCTATGGTGTCGGTCAAGGACCGTGGGCGAGTGGCGCATATGTTGGGCTTAATGTGACGGTGACCCTGGATATTATTGCGACCGAGAAGCCCTAAAGGCGGCTCGCGATCTAGGGGCGTGGTGCGAGCAGGGCATTTTGCGCGCTGATCGCGTCGGCCTAGACTGCGATAATGAAATTATTGATCATCGATGATGAGCCGAAAACCGCGTCCTTCCTCAAAAAGGGGCTTGAGGAAAACGGCTTTAGCGTCGATGCGATTGAGAATGGAACAGTGGGCTTCTATCAGGCGCGCCATGGCCGGTATGATTTGATTATTTTGGATGTCATGCTGCCCGGCCAGGATGGCTGGTCGATTATCAGGACGCTGCGCCAAAGCCGTGATGAAACACCGGTTTTGTTTTTGACCGCGCGCGATGGCGTGCCGGATCGGGTGCGCGGCCTGGAACTGGGCGCTGATGATTACATCACCAAGCCGTTTGCCTTTTCTGAATTGCTGGCACGGATCAGGGCGATTTTGCGACGCGGGCCGACGCGCCATGTTGCAACCTTGCAGGTGGCGGATCTGGAAATCGACGTACAGCGGCATAAGGTGACTCGCAATGGCAAATTGCTTGATTTGACTCCCAAGGAGTTTTTGCTGGTCGCGCTGCTCGCCCGGCGTACCGGCGATGTGATTTCCCGCAGTCTGATCGCCGAACAGGTTTGGGGGGTGAATTTTGATAGCGGCACCAATGTGGTTGATGTGCATATGCGCCGTCTGCGCTCGAAACTCGATGATCCGTTCGAGTTGAAATTGGTGCATACGGTTAGAGGCATTGGATATGTTCTTGAAGACCGAACCGCGCGCTAATCCAGACGGCCCAAACTGGGCCTTGACTGGCTTGCGCCGGTTTGGCGGCTCGATGGTGCTGCGCATGACCGCTTGGTATGCCGGATCATCCTTTATGCTGACCCTGATCGCCACCAGTTTTTTATACGTCACGGTCGCTGGGAATATGAAATCCGAGGACCGACGGATTTTACGCAACACCGCCGCTAATTTGCATTATCTATTGCGCCAATCAAGCAACGTCCATCAGGCGCAGCTTCTGCTCGCGCGTTCAACCGGGCCGTTCGTGCGCCCCCAATTAATTTGGATTCGCGTGATTTCCGCTAACGGTCAGACCGTGCTCGAAACCAAGGGCATGGACCGCGCCTTGCCAATGTCGAACTTCCCGGCACTGCAATCAATTCCCACCGGTCGCGACGTGATCCGCACCATCCATACCGGTTCGGGCCGCCTGTTCCAAACATTGAGCCAACGCATTGTTAGTTCCGGCGGGCGAAACCAGATTTTTCAGGTCGCGGTGGATCGCACCAACGAGCAGCGTTTGCTCGTCCATTACCGGGAAACCTTGCTGATTGTGCTGATCATTGCCCTGGCTTTGTGCTCGGCCATTGGATTTGCGATTGCGCGCGGTGGGATGCGTCCGGTGGTGCGGATTATCAGGACGACGCGGCTGATCCGCTCCTCGACATTGCATGAACGCCTCGATACCGCGCGATTGCCGACCGAGCTGCAATCGCTCGCCGGCACCTTTAATGACATGCTGGACCGGCTTGAGGACTCCTTCGCCCAAATCTCGCAATTTTCAGCCGATGTCGCGCATGAATTACGCACACCGGTCAATAATTTGCGGGGCGAAATCGAAGTGGCGCTAGGCAAGCCGCGCGCGCCCGATGAGTATCGCGATGTGCTTGGCTCGGCCTTGGAGGAATGCGACCGGATCAATCGGGTGATCCATGGCTTGTTATTCCTCGCCCATGCTGAAACCGCTGGAGCAAACCCGGATCGTGAGACGCTGAATGTGGGCGCCGAAATCGGATCGATCCTGGAGTTTTATGAACCGGCGGCGTCCGAGGCGGGTGTCAGTTTGACGGCGAGCGTGCAAGGCGATGTGTTCGCCCTATTTGATCGGGTTTTGTTCCAGCAGGCGATTGGCAATTTGGTCACCAATGCCCTTGCTTACACGCCGCGCGGCGGTTCGGTGACGCTGACGGCGGCGCAGGAGGGCGAACGATTGCGGATTGAGGTGATCGATACCGGCCAGGGCATTGCGCCTGAGCATTTGCCGCATGTTTTCGACCGATTCTATCGGGCTGATCCGTCCCGATCGAGTATCGGTGGTAATTTCGGGCTCGGGCTCTCGGTGGTCAGGAGCATCGCGATGCTGCATGCGGGCACGGTATCCATCGACAGCACGCCGGGTCGCGGCACAGTTGTAACCATGGTGACACCATCGCGCATCGAGAACCCTGTCGCCTGATACCCCCATTATGACAGAAATGTCATGTTGGCGTGCGCAAAACGTCAGAATTGACTGGTATGACGCTCGGCGATGAGTATGGTCATGATGGTTGATTTTGCCGAAATTGCTTCGGCAATGGGGCTACGGTTGAACACGGGGCTTGCTGGATGAGGGGAACGCTGGTTCGCACTCTGGCGGCGCTGGGCTTGGTGATCGGGTTGGCGGGTTGCGCCACCTATCATCGGCGGCCCCTCGATGCTGCGGCGTCTGGCCATCAGCTGCTGGCGCGCCGGTTGAGCGATAAGCGCTTGCTCACATTTTTGGCGGCGATGGGTCAGCCCACCGCGCCCGCGCGCTGGGGCTTGAAGTCGCTCACCTTGGTCGCTTTGTATGAACGACCGGGGCTGAAACTCGCCCATGCCAGCCTGTCCGCCGCTCTTGCCCGCGAAATCACCGCGCGCGCGCTGCCCAACCCAACCTTGTCGCTATCGCCCACCTATAATTCCAGTGGTTTGGTGCCCTCGCCGTGGAAAATCGGACCGCTGGTGACGTTTTTGATCCAGAGTTATGGCGCCCGACCCGCGCAAATCGCGGAGGCGCGCGATTTGATCCATGCCGCGCGCGCCAAATTGGTGATTGCCGCCTGGCGACAACGGGCGTCGGTGCGGCGGGCATTTTTAGCACTCTGGTATGCACGCGCGCAGCTTCGGCTAGCCCGACATGGCGCCGGGTTGGCGGCCCAAGCGGCCAGCGTGACCCAGCAGCGTTATCGGGCCGGCATGATTTCGGCGGCGACCGATAATGTGGCGGCAATTACCGCCGAACAACAACACTTCGCACAAGCGCTCGCGGTTCGGCGGGTGCGCTTGGCGCGTGCCGGTTTGGCCGGAGCAATCGGCATGCCGGTATCGGCGTTGCGCGGCATTCCACTCGATTTTACCACGTTGCGCGATCATCCCTTACCCGCTCATCTGGGTGCGCTGCGCGCGGCGGCTTTAGCGGGGCGACCGGACATTCAGGCGGCGCTGGCCCGTTATCAGGCCGCGCAAAATAAACTGCGTTTCGCGATTGCCAGTCAGTATCCATCCTTGCAGATCGGCCCTGGTTATTTATACGATCAGGGTCAAAATAAATATGTGCTGGGCCTCTCATTGCCGCTGCCGATTTTTAACCAGAACCAAGGTCCGATTGCCACCGCTCGCGCGGGTCGGGCGGTCGCGGCGGCGCAATTTGATCGCACCCAACAACAGGCCCTCGCCCAAATCGATAACGCAATCACCGATTTGCGCGCCAGCCAACGCACGGTTCAGGCCGCCCGTGCGGCGGTTCGCGCGGCGGCAACGCGCGTGCATTATGCCAGAAATGCCTTTGCCGCCGGTGCCACCGGTCGGCTGCGATTAATCGGCGCGCAGCAGGCCGCCTATTATGCGCAATTTGATTTACTAACCGCGCGCGATCAGGAACGCACGGCGATCGGCCAGGTCGAGAGTGCGCTTTATCACCCGATTTTTGGAGATGCGACATCGTGATCCGCAATATGGTTATCGGCCTCGCATTCTGCCTCGTCGCGCTGGGCTCGCATGCAAACGCGGCGTCCTTCAAGGTTGATCCGGCGGCGCAACAGGCTGGCGGCGTGGTGGTGCAAACCTTGAGCGCCGTGCAGTCAACGCCGAGCCGCAATGCCGATGGCCTGGTGCTCGATCCAGGCACGCTGATCGCGTTGCGCAGTCAAATTCAGGCGGCCCAAGCCGGAAAAACGGTCGCAGCCCAAGCGCTGAGCCGGGCACGGCAACTCTACCGCGCGGGCCATAATATCGCGATGGCTCAACTGCAGCGCGCCGAAGCCGCCAACGCGACAGCAGCAGCGCGCACCGATGCGCTCAGCGCCAAGGCCCGCGCCGCGTGGGGTCCGGTATTGGGTAAGGCGGTGATTAACGGGGCACCGATCATTCAGGCGTTAAGCAAGGTTAAAGAGACTCTGATCGAAGTGGCGGTGACCGGGCCTAGGTTCAAACCGCCGACATCCGCCCTGGCGCGCGTCGGTGATGCACGCCCGGTTCAGTTGCATTATATCGGCCCGGCATCGCGCGTGCCCTCGGGGATCATCGGGCAGGGGTTCTATTATCGCGGACCCGCTTCCCTGCCGATTGGCC
>JAJZEG010000378.1 GCA_021828605.1 Pseudomonadota bacterium
GCTTTGCCTTCACCACCCATGGCTGGGTGCAATCCTATGGCTCGCGCTGCGTGCGCCCGCCGATCATCTATGGCGACGTCGCCCGCCCGCTTCCCATGACCATCGCGTGGTGGCGCTACGCCCAATCACGCACCGAACGTCCGATGAAAGCGATGCTGACCGGCCCGGTCACCATCCTGAACTGGTCATTCGTGCGCGATGATCAGCCGCGCGCGCAAACCTGCCGCCAAATCGCCTTGGCGATGCGCGATGAGGTTGCTGATTTGGAACAAGCCGGTGCTGCGATTATCCAAATCGACGAAGCCGCCTTGCGCGAAGGCTTACCGCTGCGCCGCGCCGATTGGCCCGCCTATTTGGCCTGGGCGACCGAGGCGTTCCGGCTCACCGCCTCGGTGGTGGCGGATGGCACGCAAATCCACACCCATATGTGCTATTCCGAGTTCAACGACATTATCACGGCGATCAGTGACCTCGATGCCGATGTGATTTCAATCGAAACCGCCCGCTCGCAAATGGAATTGCTCGATGCCTTCGCCGATTTTCACTATCCCGCCGCCATCGGCCCGGGCGTCTATGATATCCACTCCCCGGCGATCCCGCCGGTTGCGGCGATCTCCGCCTTGCTCAGCGCGGCGCTTGAACGGCTGCACCCCGAGCAGATCTGGGTCAATCCCGATTGCGGCCTGAAAACCCGCCACTGGCCCGAAACCCGCGCCGCCCTGCATAATATGGTGTGCGCCGCCAAGCTGCTTCGAGCACATGATCAGATCATTGCCTCGATTTGATCATAGTTTTGTTGTTTAAGGGGATTGTCGGATCAGACCCACTGGTCCGACCCAAATTCAACGCTGGAGCGAAAACCCATGTCCAACCTTGCGATCATCAGCCGTAAAATCATCCTGCCCGCCGCCTTGATCGGCGTCACCCTTGGCTTGGCCGGCTGCGGCTATACGCCTGGTCAGCGCGCTTTGTCCGGTGGCGCGATTGGTGCGGGCACCGGTGCGGTCATCGGCGCGGTCACCGGCACCGGCCCGGCCGGCGGCGCGCTGATTGGCGGCGCGCTCGGCGCGGTGGCCGGGGCGGTGACCAATCCCAACACGATCAATCTCGGTCGGCCCCTGCGCTGAAAGCGCATTACTAAATGATGCTGAAAACGCCGATTGATCGGCGCTGGCGATTGAACTGATCGCCGGACCACCCTCGCTTACCGACCCCTCTGCGCCGCATACTCCCTTGCAGAGGGGTCATCATGCCAAAAGATGCCATCGATTTCGCCGCACCGGTCGGCGATCAGATTGCCTATACCACCTGCTATATGTGTGCCTGCCGCTGCGGGATCAAAGTCCATCTGAACGATGGCAAATTGCGCTATATCGAGGGTAATCGCGATCACCCGATTAATCGCGGCGTGCTCTGCGCCAAAGGCTCCGCCGGGATCATGACCGCTCTGTCCCCTGCCCGGCTGCGCAAGCCGCTCAAGCGGGTCGGCCCGCGCGGCAGCGGTGAGTTCGTTGAAATCGAATGGGATGAGGCGCTCACCATCGCGACCGACCGGCTGGCTGCGATCCGCGCGACCGATCCGAACAAGCTCGCTCTATTTACCGGGCGGGATCAATCGCAATCGCTGACCGGCTATTTCGCGCAAATGTTCGGCACCATCAATTTCGCGGCGCATGGCGGTTTCTGCTCGGTCAACATGGCCGCAGCGGGGCTTTATTCCATCGGCGGCGCGTTTTGGGAGTTTGGCGAGCCTGACTGGGACCATGCCAAATTATTTCTCCTGTTCGGCGTGGCCGAGGATCACGATTCCAACCCGATGAAACTGGGCTTGGCCAAACTCAAAGAGCGCGGCGCCAAAATTATCACCATCAATCCGGTGCGCACCGGCTATTCCGCAATCGCCGATGAGTTTGTCGGCATCACCCCCGGCACTGACGGGCTGTTTGTACTCTCCTTGATCCATTGCCTACTCGAAGCCGGCTCCATCGATACCGAATTTCTGATCCGCTATACCAACGCCCATCATCTGGTGATCGATGCGCCCGGCAGTCCCGATCATGGGCTGATCGCCCGCGATCCTGACGGCGAACCGCTCGCCTTCGACCGCGCCAGCGATGCGCTGGTTCAAGCCAGCGCGACCGGGACCGACCCCGCTTTGCTCGGCCATTATACCCTCGCCGATGGGCGCAGCGCCCGGCCCGCTTTCGCGCTGCTTGCGGATCGCTATACCGATCCGGCATACGCCCCCGAGCAGGTCGCGGATCGCTGCGGCATCGACCCGGCAAGCATCAGGCGCATCGCTGCCGAGATTGCAGAAGTTGCTTTCAACCAAGCGATTTCGCTCGATCAGCCCTGGACCGACAGCGCCGGGCGGGAGCACCCGACCATGACCGGGCGGCCGGTGGCGATGCACGCGATGCGCGGGATTTCAGCCCATTCCAATGGGTTTCACACCTGCCGCGCCATTCATGTGCTGCAAATGCTGTTAGGGGCAATCGATACGCCCGGCTCCTGGCGCTATAAATCGCCCTATCCGAAACCCATCGCATCCACCGCAGCCCCCGGCGGTCAGCACCGCAACATCGATGGCAGCCTGCGTAATTTACCGCTCGGCTTTCCGACCGGCCCCGCTGATTTGTTAGTCGATGATGCAAGCGAGGCCTTGCGGATTGATCGGGCGTTTTCCTGGGACGCGCCGCTCGGCATTCATGGCTTGATGCATATGGCGATTGCCGAAGCGCATGCGGCGGGGCCCACGAAAATCGATACGTTGTTTTTATTCATGTCGAACATGGCCTGGAACTCGGCGATGAATCCGGCTGAAACCATTCGCATGCTCACCGATTGCGACGCTGAGCAAAATTACCGAATTCCGTTTGTGATTTATGCCGATGCGTTCTTCTCGGAAACCGTGCCCTATGCTGATCTGGTCCTGCCAGACACCACCTATTTGGAGCGCTATGATTGTATTTCGCTGCTTGATCGCCCAATCGGCTCCGCGCACGGCCCCGCCGATGCGATCAGGATTCCGGTGCTCAAGCCGGACCGCGATGTTAGGCCGTTTCAGGATGTGCTGATCGATTTAGCCGGACGGCTGGGCCTGCCAAACTTCGTTGATGCGACCGGCGCAAAACTCTATGCCAGCTATGCCGATTATATGGTTAATCATCAGCGCAGGCCCGGCCTCGGCCCCCTCGCCGGGTTTCGCGGCGATGCCAGCGATGCGCCCGGACGCGGCGCGCCCAATCCGCAGCAATTGGAACAATACCGGGAAAATCACGGTTTTTGGCAATATCATCTGCCGCCCGAGCAGCTTTATTACAAGCATCATAATCGCGCTTATTTGCAGGGTGCGAAGGCAATGGGGTTCATCGGCGACGATGCGCCGATTACCCTCAATCTCTATTGCGAAGCCTTGCAAAAATTCCGCCTCGCCGGTGAGGGTCATGGTGACCGGCTGCCGCCCGCGCGCCTGCGCGGGCAAATCACCCGTGCGATGGACCCGTTGCCGATTTGGTATCCGCCGATTGAGGCGACGATGATTGATTTAGAGCAATATCCTTTGCACGCGATCACCCAGCGCCCGATGGCGATGTATCATTCATGGGGATCGCAAAATGCCTGGCTACGGCAAATTCTGTCGGAAAACCGGCTTTATATCCATCGCCGTCTCGCCGCCGCGCATCAGCTTGTCGATGATGATTGGGTGGAAGTGACCTCGCGCAGCGGTTCGCTGAAATGTCAGGTTCGGCTGATGGATGGGGTTAACCCCAATACGGTCTGGACCTGGAATGCGATTGGCAAACGCGCGGGCGCCTGGGCGTTAGCGAAGGATGCACCGGAGGCAAAACGCGGATTTTTGCTCAATCATCTAATTTCGGAATATCTGCCGACCACCAGCGATGGCGCGCGGGCCAGCAATTCCGATCCGATTACCGGCCAGGCGGCCTGGTTTGATTTGACCGTGCGAATCGCGAAATGCGCGCCCGATACCAACCCGGAAACCGCGCCGCAACTGCCCGCTCTCGACCCACCCTTCGCCATCGATCCGCCGATGATTTTGCGCTTCGGCGCACCGGAGCCACAGCCATGACCAGCCTGCCACAGCCCCTCCCAGGGGCGACCAAGCTTGGCTTGGTCATCGATTTGGATACTTGTGTGGGCTGCCATGCCTGTGCAGTGAATTGCAAGGAATGGAATACCGGCGGTCATCCCGCACCTTTGCCCGATTTTCAGCCCTACGGGGCTGAACCCGATGGGGTTTGGTTCAACCGGATCCATTCCTATGAAGCGAGTGATCCGGGTTGCGGCGGGCGCACGGTGAATTTTCCGCGCTCGTGCCTGCATTGCGCGCAACCGCAATGCGTGACGGTCTGCCCGACTGGCGCCTCCTATAAGCGGGCGGAAGACGGCATTGTGCTGATCAACACCGATATTTGCATTGGCTGCAAACTCTGCTCCTGGGCCTGCCCGTATGGGGCGCGGGAATTCGATGAGGATCAGGGGGTGATGAAAAAATGCACTCTCTGCATTGATCGGATCTATAACACCGCGTTACCAGAGGCCGAACGCGAACCGGCTTGCGTGGCGACCTGCCCGTCACGCGCGCGGCATTTTGGCGATTTGGGTGATCCTGAGAGCGCAGTTTCCAAACTGGTCGCGGCGCGCGGTGGGGTCGAATTGATGCCGGAGCTGGGTTATCAGCCGACCAATCGCTATCTGCCGCCACGCCGCGCGCAGATTGCCACCAAGCCGGTTGAACACCGCGTTGCACCGGGGAGTGGCGTTGGATCGACATTGTTATCATTGATCGACCGGGTGTTATCGCGATGAAACCGGCCAGTTCAGTCTTGTTGCTGACGATTTTGACCGGCTTTGGCTATGGGTTGCTCGCTTGGCTCGGATTGTTTGCCGCATTTCGCGCGCTGCCCGATTGGGCTTGGCTGGTGCCGGGATGTATGGTGGTGGCGTTGGCGTTGGCGAGTGCGGGATTGCTGGCCTCGACGGTGCATTTGGGGCGGCCTGAACGGGCCTGGCGGGCGTTCAGCCAATGGCGCTCATCCTGGCTGTCACGCGAAGGGGTGATGGCGGTGCTCACTTACGGTCCGGCGCTGGGGTTTACCGGGGCTTGGTTCGCGTTGGGTTCGGGCTCGATGGTGACGCGGTTGATCGGGTTATTGGCCGCTGCAATGGCGCTGGGTACGGTTTTTTGTACGGCGATGATCTATGCGAGCCTGAAGCCGATCCGCCAATGGCATAATCGGCATACGGCGGCCGATTATTTGATTTTTGCTTTTCTCTCCGGTGCCGTGCTGCTGGCGGCGATTTTGGCTTTGCTGGGGGCGCCCGCGCGGTTGGCTGAGTGGCTGGCGGTGGGGAGCGCGTTGGTCGGAGGATTCGCGAAATTTTCTTACTGGCGCTGCATTGATCGGCAGACGCCGCTCACCACCCTGGCCTCGGCGACCGGCATCAGGGGGTTGGGCACGGTGACGCCGCTCGATCAGCCGCATTTCACCGAGAATTATATTTTGCGGGAAATGGGTTATCAGATTGCCCGCAAGCATGCAGCAAAGTTGCGGCGGCTTGTGCTTTGTCTCGGTTTTGCGGCACCAATAGTGCTGGTCGGGGTGGCGTTGGCCGGGCTGGTGCCCGGCTTTTCGCTCATTTGTGCGGTGATGGCGACCGGCTTGGGTTTATTGCTGGAGCGCTGGCTGTTTTTTGCCGAGGCGACCCATGTGGCCGCTTTATATTACGGGCGCCCTGGATAATTTGTTACGCTGCCGAACGAATTGCGGCGTTGCGGACATTATCATCGACCAGATCGGCGAAGCTCGCGAAATTGGCTTCGAACCGGGCGACCAGATCGGCGGCGGTGCGGTCATAGGCGGCGGGATCGGCCCAGGATTGGCGCGGGTCGAGGATGTCGGAGGGCACGCCCTCGACCGCGACCGGGACCATCAGGCCAAAGGACGGATCGCGGCGGAACTCACCGTGATCGAGCGCGCCGGAGAGGGCGGCGTTGAGCAGAGCGCGGGTATGTTTGATCGAAATGCGCTTGCCGGTGCCATAGGCGCCGCCGGTCCAGCCGGTATTGACCAGCCAGCAGGAAACATTGTGCTCGGCGATCAATTTGGCCAGCAATTCACCATAAACTTTCGGATGACGCGGCAGGAACGGGGCGCCAAAGCAGGTGGAGAAGGTGGCTTGCGGCTCGCGACCCAGGCCTTTTTCGGTGCCCGCGACCTTGGCGGTGTAGCCGGACATGAAATGATACATCGCCTGTTCGGGCGTGAGTTTTGAGATCGGTGGCAGCACGCCAAACGCATCGGCGGTGAGCATCACCACGTTTTTCGGCTGGCCGCCGCGTCCGCTCAATTCGACATTCGGCACGAAATCGATCGGGTAGCAGGCGCGGGTATTTTCGGTGAGGGTGCGATCAGTCAGATCGACCACGCCGCGCGGATCGGCCACCACATTTTCCAGAACCGTGCCAAACCGGTGGCTGGCGGCGAAGATTTCCGGCTCGGCCTCGGCGGAGAGATCGATCACCTTGGCGTAGCAGCCGCCTTCAAAATTGAACACGCCATCGGTTCCCCAGCCATGCTCGTCATCGCCGATCAGGCGACGCAAAGGATCGGACGACAAAGTGGTTTTGCCGGTGCCGGACAGGCCGAAAAACAGAGCGACATCGCCCGCTGCACCGATATTGGCGCTGCAATGCATCGGCAGCGTGTCGGTGCTGGGCAGAATCCAGTTCATCACGGTGAAAATCGATTTTTTGATTTCGCCGGCATATTGCGAGCCGGCGATCACGATTTGCCGCTCGGCGAAGGACAGCGCGATGGCGGTGCTGGAGCGCACACCATCGATGGCGGGATCGGCCTCGAATTCCGGGGCGTGGAGAATGACGTAGTCGGGCTCGAAGCCCGCCAGCTCCTGGGTGCTGGGCCGGATGAACATGTTGCGGGCGAACAGCGCCTGCCAGGCATTGGTGGTGACCAGACGGACGCGGATGCGTTGTTTGGGATCGGCACCGGCGAATAAATCCTGGGTGAACAGTTCGCGATCCTGCAAATAGGCTTGGACCCGGCCACGCAGCACGGCGAATTTTTCCGCAGGCAGGCGCTGATTGACCTTGCCCCACCAGACATGCGGGCTGGTTGCTGGTTCATCGGCCACGAACTTATCGGCGACCGAGCGACCGGTATGCACGCCGGTTTCGACCATCAGCGCGCCATCCGCTGACAGACGGCCCTCGCCGCGACGCAGCGCATGGGCAACCAGGGACGCGCGGGTCAGATTGGCGTGGAGCGGGGTGTTCACCACCGATTGATGGGGCGCGTTGGGCCGCAGCCCGGTTCCGGCAAGCGGGCCAATGGGCTGGGTCGGCGTGGTCGCGCCGTTTGGTGTACCATTTTTCACAATCATTCCCCTCTCGGTCGCAGCCACCGCAGCAGCCCGGTTGATACACTATAATACGCTTCTAGCTGGAATGGCCCAACCTCAACGACGATTTGGCAATGCACTGCGCAGGTGTCAACCATGCGCCGCAGCATCGCTGCTTCCGGCCCGGCTGATCGATTCTTGCCGTAATTCGGCCAAATTGGATAATTTTCGCTCGCCGTCAACCCAGGCCAGCGCAATGCAGTCGGCGCGGGCAAATCGGCACGGGTCAGGCACTTGCGTTGTCGATCTATTCCGGTCAGGTGTTGGCAAAATTCCTGCAAGCCGTTCCTGGCAAAGCGAGACCCATGAAACATACCATCGCCCTGGTCGATGACGACCGCAACATTCTGGAAAGCGTGCAAATGACCCTGGAACAAGAGGGGTTTATTGTGCGCACCTATACCGATGGTGAATCCGCCTTGCAGGGTCTGCTGGCCAAGCCGGTGGATTTGGCGGTGCTGGATATTAAAATGCCGCGCATGGACGGGATGGAGGTGTTGCAAAAATTGCGCGCCCGCTCGGCGATGCCGGTGATTTTTTTGACCAGCAAGGATGATGAGCTCGATGAATTGATGGGGCTGCGGCTGGGGGCGGATGATTATATCACCAAGCCGTTCAGCCAGCGTTTGCTGCTGGAGCGGATTCGCACTTTGTTGCGGCGCAATGAAAGCTCGCGGGCTGAGGGTTCGGGCGCGCCGCCGGGTGGGGTGATTACCCGTGGGCATTTGACCCTCGATGAGACCAAGCATCAATGTTTGTGGAAAGGGCTGGATATTCAGCTCACCGTCACCGAGTTTCTGCTGGTGAAAACCCTGGCGGCGCGACCGGGCATGGTGAAGTCGCGCGATCAGCTGATTGATGCGGCCTATGGCGAGAGCGTTTATGTCGATGATCGGACCATTGATAGTCATGTCAAACGCCTGCGCAAGAAGTTTCGGGCGTGCGATGAGGAGTTCGATCAGATCGAAACCTTGTATGGTATTGGCTATCGCTACAAGGAGGCCTGAGCGCGATGGCGATGCGGCGCCGTTTATCGCCGCTGTTGTTGCGGATCTTATTGGTCAATGTGCTGCCGATCGCGTTGATCGTGGTGTCGTTGCTGTATCTGGATCAGTATCAGCGGGGCTTGCTCACCGCTGAAGTCACGGCGTTGCGCGAGCAGGCGCGGATTTATGCGGGCGCGCTCGCTGAATCCGCCCTGGAAACCAATGCTGCCAATCAGCCGGTGCTTAATCCGGATTTGGCGCGGCCTTTGTTGTATCGGCTGATTGCCCCGACGCCGAATGCGCTGGCGTTGATTTATGGGCCGGATGGGCAGGTGGTGGCCAATTCGCGGGTGCGCGAGGGGCCGGGCGGGGCGATTATTACCGAGAAATTGCCGCGTGCGGCGCGGCGCGGCTGGTTCGACCGGCTGGTCAGCACGGTTTATGATCAATTTTCCAATTTTTTGCCGCGTCACGCGACGATCGCTTCGGGCAGCGATGAGGTGCTGAAATCGGGCTGGCAGCCGGGGGTGCGCGAGACGTTGCGATTGACCACCCGCGCGACCGCCCATCATTCGGCGCCGCCTTTTATTCGCCGGGCACCGGATGGGCGGTTGCTGGTGACGGTGGCCGAGCCGATTTTGCGGGCGGGCCATGAGGTCGGGGTGGTGCTGCTGACCAGGCAGGCGAGCGGGGTGGATCGGGCGGTGTTTTCGATCCGGGTGTCGATTTTGGGTCTGTTTGGCGTGGCGATTGCGCTGACGATTTTGCTCAGCCTGTATTTGGCGCGCACGATTGCCACGCCGTTGCTGCGCCTCGCTCAATCGGCGACGCGGTTGCGCGAAGGGCGGGCGGCGATGACCGAGCCGGTGCCGCCCACCATCGCCGCGCGGCCTGATGAAATTGGCGCACTCGCGCGGGCGTTGGAGGATTCGGCGCGGGCTTTGTGGGCGCGGATGGATGCGATTGAGCGGTTTGCTGCGGATGTGGCGCATGAGATCAAGAACCCGCTTTCCTCGATCCGCTCGGCGATTGAGACGATTGGGCGGATGAATGATCCGGCGCGAGCAGCGCGGTTGCTGGAAATTATTGCGCAGGATGTTCGTAGGCTGGACCGGCTGATTTCCGATATTAGCGATTCCTCGCGGCTGGATTCCGAGATGTCGCGGGTGCCGATGGAGGCGGTGGATTTGGCGCCGATGTTGGCGGCTTTGGTGGAAATTCATCAAGCGACCCGCGCGCCGGGGGCGCCGGTTTTGGAGCTGGATGCGCCGCGCGAGGGGCTGGTGGTGCGCGGGGCCGAGGGGCGGTTGGTGCAGGTTTTGCGCAATTTGTTGGGCAATGCGATTTCGTTCAGTCCGCAAGACGAGGCGCATATCTGGCTGCGCGGGCGGGCGACCGGCAATGTGATTGAAATTGCGATTGAGGATGAGGGTCCGGGGATTCCGGATGCGAAATTGGACCGGATTTTTGACCGGTTTTATTCCGAACGCCCGCAGAATGAAGGGTTTGGCAGCCATTCCGGGCTGGGCCTGTCGATCAGCCGCCAAATTATTGAGGCGCATCAGGGCCGGATTACCGCCGAGAACCGGCGGGCGGGCGATGGCCGGATTGTCGGGGCGCGATTTGTGATCCGGCTGCAAAGACTCATTCTTTAGTTTCGCACCCGTAACGATTTAGGCGTGATTATTCGCGCCTTACCGGGAGAAGATTTTTCGGATTTGGCTGGTGGCGGGCACGAAATTGTCGGTGGGTGGGTATTTGGCCAGGAGATAGTCGAGGAAGGTGGGTTCGGGGGGTTTGGGCGGTTTGATGGGTTTGGGTT
>JAJZEG010000398.1 GCA_021828605.1 Pseudomonadota bacterium
GCGGGGCCGATTCGCCCCGGAACAAGCCGAAGCCGAGGCCGCTTATGCGGCGGCGCAAGCCGCGCTGACCGCGACCGGCCCCGCCGAGCCGCTGCGCGCGGCGCTGGATCAGGCCCGGGCCGAGGCGGTTGCCGCCCGCAGCGCGGAACAGGAAGCGCGCCATGGCTTGGCCCGCGCGAGCGACGAGGTTGGCCGCGCCGGTCAGCGCCGGGCGCAGCTGACCAACGAAGCCCCGCAATGGGCCGAGCGCGCGCGCGATGCCCAAGCGCGCATGCTGGATTTGACCGCCCGGCGGCGCGAGGCCGAGGCCCAGCGCGACCGATTGACGCCGACCCAGGATGATCAGGCGGTGCGCGCCGAAGCCCAATCCAGGCTTGAGGCGGCGCGGGCCGCCCACCAACAGGCCGCCGCACGGCTGAGCGAGGCGGAGCGCATCGCGCACGAGGCGCAAACCCGTGCGGCAACCGCATCCGCCGCGCAAGCCGCAGGCAGCGAGCGGCTGAGTGCGGCCATCACCCGTGCGGCGGAAGCCGATCACGCCTGGGGCAGCTTGGAGGAGCGAATCATCGGCCGGTTGGGCGCTCATCCCACCCTCCCCGTGATCCTCGATCCAACCCCGGAATCCGCCGAGCGTGCGCGCCGCCGTTTCGAGCGGCTGAGCCGCGAGCGCGAGGAGATGGGCCCGGTCAATCTGCGCGCCGAGCAGGATGCGCTGGAAATCGAGACCGCGATTGATCGGATTGATCGCGAGCGCAGCGAAATCGCCGAGGCGATTGCCAAATTGCGCGGCTCGATCGGCCATTTGAACCGCGAAGGGCGCGAGCGGCTGCGTAACAAATTCGTGGAAATCGACCGGCATTTTCAGGCCTTGTTCCAGCGCATGTTCGGCGGCGGGCGCGCGCATTTAGCGTTGGTCGGCTCGGATGATCCGCTCGAAGCCGGGCTCGAGATTTTCGCCGAGCCGCCCGGCAAGCGTCCGGCGACCTTGTCGCTGCTGTCGGGCGGTGAACAGGCGCTGACCGCTTTGTCGCTGATTTTCGCGGCATTTCGCTGCAATCCCGCACCGGTCGCGGTGCTCGATGAGGTCGATGCGCCGTTGGATGACGCCAATGTCGAGCGGTTTTGTTCGCTGCTGCGCGATGTCGAGCGCGAAACCGGCACTCGGTTTTTAGTGGTCACCCATCATCATTTGACTATGGCGCGCATGGATCGGCTCTATGGCGTGACCATGCAGGAACGCGGTATTTCGCGCCTGCTCTCGGTTGACCTGAGTGCGGCGATTGCTTTGGCTGAGGCACCGCCCGGATCAATCGCGGCGGAATAGCGAAATTTTATCGCAATCTCGTGAGCGCCCTGCCCTCCCGCGCATTGACTTCGCGCGCATCGCTCGGTAGCAAACGGCGCGGCTAATCTGCAGCAATCGAGGGCGCATGGGCCAAGACCGACAGGAGCGTGATGATCGCGCGAATGGGTCGTTTGACCAGCGGCTGAGTGCGGCACAGCGTCGGGCGGGTGTTGAGCCGGTGGCGGATGCCAGCGGGCGTCGCGGATCGGACCAGGGTTCTGGGGCCAATCCGTTTAGTCAGGCGATGCGGATGGGCACCGAAATGGTCGCGGCTCTCGCGGTTGCGGTGGCCATCGGATACGGGCTCGACCGATTATTCGGGACCAGACCGTGGTTGATGATCGCCGGTGTGCCCATCGGCGCGGCGGCGGGGTTGTTGAATGTGATAAGGGTGGCCGGTGCGTCGCGCACTGATCAGCCCAGCGACGAATAGAGGGAAGGTACCAAGGTGGCTGCACCGGCTAAAATTGACGCGCTCGGACAGTTTCAGTTGACGCCGGGTTTCGGCGCCATGGGCCATGCGATGGGCTTCGCCAATTCCAACCAGATGATGCTGGTTGCCGCGTTACTGATTGTGCTGGTGTTCGCGCTGGCGCTGCGCCACACGGCGGTGGTGCCGGGGCGGATGCAAAATATCGCCGAAATAACCTATGAGTTTGTCCATAACATGGTGATCGATACCACCGGACCTGAAGGCAAAAAATTCTTCCCGTTCATTTTCATGCTGTTCTCGTTCATTCTGGTCGGCAATTTACTGGGGCTGTTCCCGTATTTTTATGCCTTCACCAGCCAGATCGCGGTAACCGGCACGTTAGCCTTGTTCGTGTTCCTGCTCTCCACCATCGTCGGGTTCTGGTATCACGGGTTCAAGTTCCTCAAACTTTTTGCCCCGCCGGGCATGCCGGTTTGGCTGTTGCCGCTGCTGATCCCGATTGAAATCATTTCCTTCCTCTCGCGACCGATTTCGCATTCGGTGCGGTTGTTCGCCAACATCACCGCTGGCCATGTGATCTGGGAAGTGTTTGCCGGCTTCATGCTGATGTTAGCGGGCAGTTTCGGCGCGGTGGGGATTGTCGCGGCGATTGTGCCGCTCGGCTTTAACATCGCGATCACCGGCTTGGAGCTGTTGGTCGCGGTGCTGCAGGCCTATGTGTTTGCGATTTTGACGTGCCTTTACCTGCACGATTCAATTTATCTGCACTGAGACCTGCTCGACTTTTCGTTCGTTTGTTTTTTCTTGAAAGGATATTTCCATGGTTATCGACACTGCCTTGCTCGCCCGTGACATTGGTGCTGGCCTTGCAACCATCGGCGTTGCCGGTTCGGGCGTGGGTATCGGCAATTTGTTCGGCGCGTTCGTGTCGGCCTCGGGTCGTAACCCGGCGGCGCGCGATCGGTTGTTCCGCGATGTGTTGCTCGGCTTCGCGCTGACCGAGGCGATTGCGTTGTTCGCTTTGATCATCGCGTTCCTGATCCTGTTCGCCTAAGCTGGCTCGGATGATGCTCCGCAAATTTGCCCGCATCGCAGCACCCGTGCTGTTGTTGCTCGCCGCACCCGCGCGCGGCTGGGCGGGCAGCAAAATGCCGCAGCTCGATTTCGCCAATCCGCTCACAGTGTCGCAGCTGGGATGGATGGTGGTGATCATGGTTGTTCTGTATCTGGCGCTGTCGCGGTGGGCATTGCCGCGATTGGGCCAGGTTTTGGAAAATCGGGCGCAGCGGATCGAGGGCGACTTAGCGGCAGCGCGTCAAGCGCGCGATGCGGCGGAGCAGGCGGTGGCGGCGTTGAACCGCGCCACGCAATTAGCGCGCGAGGCGAGCCAGGCCACCATTGCTGAGGCGATTGCCAAAGCGAAGGCCGAGGCGCGGTCGCACGCCGATGCGCAGAACGCGCAATTATCCGCGAAAATTGCCGCGGCAGAAGCGGCGATTGAACAATCACGGGCGCGGGCGATGGCGAGTTTGCCGACCATTGCTGAGGATGTCGCGAACGCGTTGGTACACAGGCTGACCGGCGCGCCGGCGGACCAGGCGATGTTGACGCGCGCCCTCGCGCAGGCTCAATCGTAAAGGATTCTGCGCCATGGAATATGCGGATTTTTACGGCAATTTTTGGCAAAAAGGCGCGTTTTGGGTCACCGTCGCGGTGCTCAGTTTCGTCCTGATTTTTGGGCGCAAAATTGTCCGCGCCGTGCTCGGCATGCTCGATCAGCGCAGTGCCGCGATTGAAACGGCTTTGCAGGAAGCGGCAGCCTTGCGCAGCGAGGCCGAGGCGATGCTGAAAGACGCCGAGCGACGTCGGGCCGAAGCCGAGGCGCAAGCAAAAGCGATGATCGAGGCGGCGTCCCATGAGGCGGCGCGGATGGCTGCCGAGTTGATGCAGGATGCGGAAACTCACGCCCAGCGGCGCGAACGGATGGCGCTTGATCGGATTGCCGCAGCTGAGAGTTCGGCCATCGCCGAATTGCGCACGCAAGCGACTGATTTGGCGGTGCGCGCGACCAGCTTGGCGCTGCGCGAATCGATTGATGCGGCGCATGATCAGAGCTTGATCGATCAGGCGATTAGTCAGTTGCCGGTGGCGTTTCGGCACAGCGCGTAACGCGCGTGGTTTGAAATTGGCGCATTGCGCGCCAAACCGTTATACCCAAATCATCTTCATGCGCGGCACCCCTGCCCCGCTTTTGTATATCCACGAGGTTACCATGGCACGGCGCCGTCAACTCTACGAAGGTAAGGCAAAAATTCTGTTCGAGGGTCCGGAACCCGGCACTCTGGTTCAGTATTTCAAGGATGATGCGACCGCGTTCAATGCGCAAAAAAAGGGGACGATCACCGGCAAAGGCGTGCTCAATAATCGGATTAGTGAATTTTTGATGCAGCGTTTGGCCGAAATCGGCGTGCCCACCCATTTCGTGCGGCGCTTGAATATGCGCGAGCAGCTGATCCGGGAAGTTGAGATTATCCCGATTGAAGTGGTGGTGCGCAATATCGCGGCGGGTAGTCTGTCAACCCGATTGGGCATTGCCGAGGGAACCCGGCTGCCGCGCAGCATTGTTGAATATTACTACAAGAACGATGCGCTGAATGATCCGATGGTGTCGGAAGAACATATCAGCGCGTTTGGCTGGGCCAGTGCGCAGGATATGGACGACATCGTGCATATGACGCTGCGGATCAATGATTTCCTGAGCGGGCTGTTTTTTGGCGTGGGCATCAGCCTGGTTGATCTGAAAATCGAGTTCGGTCGGCTGTGGGAGGGCGAGGAGATGCGGATTGTGCTCGCCGATGAGATCAGCCCGGATAATTGCCGTCTGTGGGACACCAAGACCAACGAGAAAATGGACAAGGATCGGTTCCGGCGCGATTTGGGCAAGGTTGAGGAAGCGTATGAGGAAGTCGCCGAGCGAGTGGGGATTTTGCCCGAAGCGGGGGTGCGCGATTTGAAGGGTCCGGAGATTATGCAGTGAGGATCGGACGATGAAGTTGATGGTGACCGTGATGCTCAAGGACGGCGTGTTGGATCCGCAGGGCAAAGCGATTGGCCATGCGCTGGAAGGGCTTGGCTTTGAGGGGATCAGTGATGTGCGCGTGGGTAAGGTGATTACCCTTGAGGTGGCGGAGACCGATCCAGCGCGCGCACGCGCGCAAGGCGAGGCGATGGCGCGCAAGCTGCTGGCGAATACGGTGATCGAGCGGTTCGACGTCGCACTCGGTTAAAGGGCTGCGCTTGTAGTTTCGCGTGGACTCGCCCATCTCCTAGGGCATGGCGATGATGAATTTACGCGGATATTGCCGGTGATTGACCGTCTGGCGGCCAGTGGGGCGGCGGCGCGGTCGCGCGCGGTGTTGCTGCGCAATCGGCTCTACCGGCAATTACGGATGGATTTGTGGTTTCCACATGTGCCGTTGGCATTTGCCGTGGGCGGTGCTGGCGCGTTTGCGCTGTTGCCGACGATCCGGCGGTTCGCGGCGCAATATTTCCATGTTGATTTGGCGGAATTATTCAACTCACTCCATCCGATTTCCGGGACGATTCCGACCCTGATTTTATCGGGCGTGCCGAGTGTGGTGGTTGGCGTGTTGCAGGTGTTGATCGCGATTGGACTGCTGGGCCGCTCGCGAATCGCTTGGTTGTCGGCGATTGGGATTACCGTCTCGCAGCTCATTCTGACCCTGCATAACGGCGGCGCTTTGGTGACCAATCAGTCGCTTTATGTGGTGGCGCTGCTGGCGGCGTTGCTGATTTGTCGCAATGGGTTTCAACGCTCGTCGCTGACCGCGAGCACATTATTTGCCCTGGCATCGGTGATTGTGCTGCTGATTTACGGGGTGCTCGGCGCATTTTTGCTGGGGGGCGGGTTTGCGCCGCCGATTACCACGCTGCCTGAGGCGCTGTATTTTGAGATGGAGACGATGTCGACCGTGGGGTACGGCGATATTGTGCCGCGCAGCCTGGATGCGCGGATGTTTGTGATTTCGCTGATCATGCTGGGCCTGACGGTGTTTGCCACCGCGCTGACCGCCGTGCTGGGCCCGGTGCTGCAAAACCAGATCAGCCGCACTCTTGGAGAACGGAAACGTAAAATGCCTCATGTCAATCATTTCATTATCGCGGGCGACGGCGTGCTCGCCCGCAACACGGCGCGGGAGCTGCGTCATCGCGGCGAACCGGTGGTCGCGATTATTGAAGCGGAGAGCAGCGGCTATGGCGATGCCGAGGTGATTATTGGCGATGCGACCGATTTGGATACGCTGCGCGCGGCGGGGGGCACGGTCGCCAAGGCGATATTGGCGCTTTCGGATGATGATTCGGAAAATGCCTTTGTGATTTTGGCCGCGCGCGAGCTGGCCACCGAGGCGAAGTTGGTGGCTGCGGTGAGTTCGCGCAAAAATTTGGAACGGGTGCGCCGGGTGCGGCCAGACATGATTTTTGCAGCCCCGGTCTTTGGCAGCGAGTTTCTGGCGATGGCGCTGACCGAACAAAAAATCGATAGCGATTGGCTGATTGGCCGGATGCTGGATGCTAATCAGGCGACGGGGTAGCGGGCGATTATTGGATGCGCACCGAGCCGTCCGCACTCAGATTGACCGTGCTGCCAAAGCCGGGGATTGGCACCGGGAGATTGACCTGCGAGGTGAGTTTGTAGGTTACCATCGTTTCCAGCGTGCCGTTGGAGCATGAATAGGTGCCATCGTTATTCTGGTTGGCGCCGCTGGTCGAGCCGTTCGACTGCAAACAGGCATAAGACAGTGTCGGCCAATAGCCCCAGAGCTGCACGACCTCCGCGATGGAATATTGATTGGTGGCTTGCAAAACATTATCCACCTGATCGAAATCGGTGGCTTGGTTGGGGTTGCCCCAGGCGTAATAATAGAGATCATGGAGATCGGCGTTGATTTGATAACGCGCGGCACAGACCACCAAGCCGTCCCAGCAGACTAGCAGCAGCGGGAGCAGGAAAAACACGCTGACCAAGGCGAATTCGAGGCTGACGCTGGCGCGATCATTGCGCCAACGGCAGGACCAAATGCGGCGTGGCGGGTTCATGATGCCGGCGCGTTCAGCACGGGTTCAAGATCCGACACGGTAAGGTTGACGCCGCTGAGCCAGTTGGGCATCGCCACCGGACTCCAAACATAATGCACTGTGACCTCCACCCAGCCGCCCGGTACGTTGCCGAACGAGGCGCCGCCGCTGGCTACCCCGCAAACGGCCAGCGAACCGCCCCAGGAGAGTTGGATTTGGGGGATCGATCCTTGGGCGGTGGGGGGTGAGGTTGCCGCCTGGAACTGACTCTGGACCGAATTTTCAGAGGCGCAAATCCCGTTACTTACCGCATCCTGGGCGTTCAACAGCGACGTGCTGGTGGTGATACTGGCATAGCGGGCGGCAGCGACGACGCCTTCATGCAAGGCATCATAGGTCCAGGCCAGGAAGCCGAGATTGATGATGATGAACAGGAACAAGAATAACACGGGTGCCGCAATCGCGAATTCAATCGCGGCGACGCCACGGCGGTCCTGATACGGTTTGGAGTATTGTTTCATTTTGATAAAAGGACCGTCGCCGGGCCGCTGGCGGAACTGACCACCAATTCGGCGCCGCTGGCGGTGGCGATCAAGGGTTGGCCACTCCCACACACCGCGACCGTGTCGTTGAGCGAGACTGAGCCGTTTTCGCCAGAGGATGTGGCGTAGGATATGCCGAGATCGGGAGAATTCGTGGCGGTATTACTGCTGAATAATTGATTGCTCGCGCCGTTGGCGCAGGATGCGGGGGTTGCGGAACTTGACGCGGCGCTGGCATTGTTGCCCAGGCCCCCTGAATAATTCAGGCCTTGTTGGTTAAGTTGAGAAAACGAACCGTTATTGCCGACGAGACCGGTTGTGGTTGCCTCGGTTCCTTGCCAGTTGGTTGCTTGGCCGTTTTGAAAGCTGATTGTGGTTGTGTAGGTGTCATAAGAGGCCGTTAGCTGATTGGTTTGCAGCGTGTAGCCGCCGCTGGTGAAGCCGGAGACGGTGTTGGCGGTGTTGACCACGGTGGTAAGTGCGCCGTTATTTGAGTTGGTCTGTTCCGACGGACAAATTGGGCTGCCGTTACTATTGATCCCGGATGGGAGCACACCGAGCGGGCATAATTGATCGGTCGATTGGGTGCCGTAGCCATTCACCGCGCGGGTGATCGCGGTGCTGGTGAATACCAGGGTGCCGTTTTGAATCCCCCCAGCATCGACCGTGGTTTGGGTATCGAGAATCAGACTGCCTACCGATGTTCCGCCGAAGGTGAAACTGGCGGCAGGATCACTGGCGGAGCCGAACGGGTCCGTCGTTGACATCAGCAGATTACCATCGAGGATAATAAATTGGTCGTTGCCATTATTCGGCACGAAATCGATTGTGACGCCGGGATTGATTTGCAGGCCGCCGCAATAGGCGCCGGCCGGAATGGTGCAAAGATTTTGCTGATCGCAGAAGGCGCTGCCCGGACCCACAATGATCGGGGAGAAACTATAGCTGGTTGAGCTGCCGCCACCGCCTGAGCCACCGCCGCCAAAGCCACCACCACCGAATCCACCACCACCACCGCCAAAGCCACCACCGCCGCCGAAGCCGCCGCCGCCGCCGAAGCCGCCGCCATTGTTGTTTTGTTGGGCGGTGGCGGGACCGAAATAGATGGTTATGCCATTGCTGGAGACCGAGCTTGGATTGTTGGCGTTATTGGTTGGTGCGTTCGGATTGTAGGTGGCGCTACAGCTTGGCACATAGTTGGGAAGGTTGTTGGCCAAGCCGCCATTCGGAATCGACCCGCCACCGCTGGTCAATAACATTGGCGAGCCGCGTACCTGACCGGAGATCCCGGAGCTGAGAGACGCGAGGGGTTGGATCAGGCTGGTATTGCCGCAACTGGTCGGGTCGATCCCGGCTTCATGGGCGTAACCTATGCCGCTTTGCGCGGCAGGTGACAGGTAGGTGTAGCTGTTGGAGCTATAACATGTGCCTTGGGTTGGGGGGATTTGCGCGGCGTTATGGGATTGCGCGGTGGCACCGGCTTGGAGCTGCGGTTGGTTCAAGCCGATCAAGCCGCCTAGGAAAACCGGGGTGGGCGCGCTGGCGGTCACGCGGATGGTCATGCCTTGGGATTGCTGTTGCTGGTTGAGGGTTAGCTGGCCCGGGCCGTTGGCAAATTTATATATATCGTTGGTTGCGGCATCCGCCGCGTTATCGGCGATGGTTTGCAAGGTTGATTGATTGGTAGAGTTGGCGCGCACGGCGGCGAGCGCCCCGGCATCCGCTGCGGTTTGCAGCGATTCCTGGGTGCCGTACCAATAGGTTATATCGACGGCCATAGCGCCGAAGCCAACCAAGACGGGTGCTGACAGCGCCACGATCAACGCGATCGCCGCACGACGGCGGCGAATGAGTTGACCAAATGCGCGCAGAGAGTGGCCCATTTCATGCTCCATCACATCGCGTGACGGGGAGTATGGGATGAGAAAGGTTAAAGAATCGTGAAGAGGTTTGGGTAAAATTGAGGCTAATAGCCGAAAAGCTGATGGTTGAATTGTAAGGCTTTTTGGCATGCGGGGGTGGCGGCCAGCGCGCCGCCATTATTTTCGCAGCGCACCACCTCGCCCATCAACGCATGGGGGTGCTTGCGATAATAGACCCGGGCGGTGCCGCCGCTGCAGCCGGTCAGCGCGACCAGGGTGGCCAGCGCGGCCAAGGTTAAAGAGGTGCGGCGTTTTGCGGGCGCCGGATGATGCAGGGGGCGCATGAAACCTGTTAGCGGGGGCACGATAATTGTCTGCTTGCACGTAAGGCGGTGTTAAGTTTCATCGATTATATTCCGTGCGATGGATGGTTGGAGTGGAAATTGATCATGAAATGGCGATTGGGGCAAATTTTTTGCGCCTGGAGCAATAATCATCTGGGCGGAATCGCAAGATTGCAATCAGATGATTGGAATTGCTCGCCAAAATATGAGCAGAGTGTTTCTCATCATGGGAGAGACACCGAGAGCAATAATCATCTGAGCGGAATCGCAAGATTGCAATCAGATGATTGAAATTGCTCGCCAAAATATGAGCAGAGTGTTTCTCATCATGGGAGAGACACCGAGAGCAATAATCATCTGAGCGGAATCGCGAGATTGCAATCAGATGATTGAAATTGCTCGCCAAAATATGAGCAGAGTGTTTCTCATCATGGGAGAGACACCGAGAGCAATAATGGTAATCCCCCCTACCAATAAGGGGCTTGATAAGTAGAATTTTCTCGGCACATGGCCTGAGGAGA
>JAJZEG010000236.1:0-672 GCA_021828605.1 Pseudomonadota bacterium
CCGTGCAAGTCGGCGACCCGTTCATCGAAAAACTCCTGATCGAAGCCTGCCTCGAACTGATGGCGACCGACGCCATCGTCGCGATCCAGGATATGGGCGCCGCCGGCCTCACCTCCTCCTCGGTCGAAATGGCGGGCAAAGGCGGTGTTGGCATCGATCTCAATCTCGACGCCGTGCCCCAGCGCGAAACCGCAATGACCGCCTATGACATGATGCTCTCGGAATCCCAGGAGCGCATGCTGATCGTGCTCAACCCCGCGCGCGAAGCCATGGCCCGCGCGATTTTCGAAAAATGGGAGCTCGATTTCGCGGTGATCGGCCAGATCACCGATACCGGTCGGATCGTGGTGCGCCACCAAGGCATCATCGAGGCCGATATTCCGCTCCAACCGCTCGCCGACCAGGCGCCCTTGTATGAGCGCCCCTACATAATCCCCACCGCACCGGCACCGCTCGGCCCGGTCACCAGCGCGCTCACCAGCTCGCTCCTTGGCCCGCTCACCGCCGACGCCGCCTTGCTCAAACTGCTCGCCTGCCCGGATCTCGCCTCGAAACGCTGGATCTGGGACCAGTATGACGCCACCGTCGGCGGCCAAACCATCAAGCGCCCCGGCCAGGCCGACGCCGCCATCGTGCGCATCCCCGGCAGCCGCCGCGCCCTCGCTCTGACCA
>JAJZEG010000236.1:682-10117 GCA_021828605.1 Pseudomonadota bacterium
TTGCACCCCGCGCTACTGCGCCGCCGACCCCGAGCAAGGCGGCGCGCAAGCCGTAATCGAAGCCTGGCGCAACATCACCGCGACCGGCGCCACCCCGCTCGCCGTCACCGATAATCTCAATTTCGGTAACCCGGAAAAGCCCGCAATCATGGGCCAGATCGTCGCCGCGATCCGCGGCATGGGGGCCGCCTGCCGCGCGCTCGATTTCCCGATCGTCTCCGGCAATGTCTCGCTCTATAACGAAACCCAAGGCCAGCCGATCCTGCCCACCCCCGCCATTGGCGGCCTCGGCGTCATCGAAGACGCCGCCCGCGTCCCCGGCCTCATTGCCCATCCCGGCGACACCCTCATTCTCATCGGCGCCACAATCGGCGAACTCGGCCAATCGCTCTGGCTGCGCGAAATCCTGCACCGCGAAGACGGCGCGCCGCCCACCCTCGATTTCGCCGCCGAACGCGCCAACGGCGATTTCGTGCGCGCCCAAATCACCGCGGGCCACGTCAGCGCCTGCCATGATTTGTCGGATGGCGGCCTGCTGGTCGCCCTCGCCGAACTGGCCCTCGCCAGTGATCACGGACTAACCCTCGCAGGCACCCTGCCGCCCAGCGCCGATCCCGGCTTCTGGTTCGGCGAAGACCAAGCCCGCTATGTGGTTGCCTGCCCAAACCCGGACGTCCTCCTCACCGCCGCCGCCGCCGCAGCCATTCCCGCTACACGGCTCGGCCATGTTGGCGGTGTGGATTTGACACTGCCGGATGGCAAAGCCATATCTATCGCAGCCCTGCGCGCGGCCCATCAATCCTTTTTCGCCGATTGGTTCGCCCAACCCGCACCCTGATCACCAGAGGAATGACATCATGGCCATGGCGGCCGCCGACATCGAAGCGCTCATCAAAACCGCCCTGCCGGACGCGACCATCACGGTCGAGGATCTGGCCGGCGATGGCGATCACTATGCCGCAACCGTGATCAGCGCCGCCTTTCGCGGCCTGTCGCGGGTGCGCCAGCACCAGCTGGTCTATTCCGCCTTGCAAGGCCGCATGGGCGGCGCCCTGCACGCGCTCGCTTTGCAAACCTCTGCCCCCGAATAACCGCCCCACCACCCATCTGCCGACTCCGAGGAGCACAAATGTCCAGCATCAATGACCGCATCACCGCCGACATCACCAGCAACGATGTCATGCTCTATATGAAGGGCACCGCGATGTTCCCGCAATGCGGCTTTTCCGCGCGCGTGGTACAAATCCTCACCAATGTCGGCGTGCCGTTCAAAACCGCCAACGTGCTGGAGGATGACGGCCTGCGCGACGGGATCAAGCAATTCTCCAACTGGCCGACCGTCCCGCAACTCTACGTCAAAGGCGAGTTCGTCGGCGGCTGCGATATCGTGACCGAAATGTTCCAGTCGGGTGAGCTGCAAACCCTGCTCGACCAAGCTGGCGTGGCGAAAGCCCCTGCCGCCTGATCGCCTCATTCAGGACCAAGCCCGCACGCGCCTGGCCCCACCGGCGCGCGCGCTCACGCTTGCCTTCATTACCGATGAGCTGCCCGTCCCCGGTCGCGCCGGACATCTGGCCTATAATCACGCGCTGATCAGCCATTGGCGCGCCCAGGGCCACCAGGTCACCGTATTCCTCACCCGCCCGCGCCTCGCCGCCCCGCTGGTGCCCAAGCCCGATTTCCCGGTGCTCGGCCCGCATCTCTGGCGCGTCGGCCAGCATCTGCTCTCCACCGAGCCGCGCGCCCTCGCCGCCCATTTTCGCCGCCCGCGCACCCATGCCACCCACGCCACCCTCGGCGCACCGATCACCCCCCATCAGTCCAACTGGATCGCCCGCCGCCTATCGGCGCTGAACCCCGCCGCCCCGATGCCCGACGCCCTGATCATTGACACGATTTTCCGCGCCGCCCTGCTCGATCATCCAAGCCTCACCCCACCCGCCGGTCGCCGTCCGCACGCGCTGCTGCTCGCCCATGACGTGTTCCACCGCCGCCACGCCGCCCTCAGCCTCGCGGGCCTCAGCGTCCGCCCGGCCCATCTGACCCGCGCCGACGAAGCCGCCTTGCTGAACAAAGCCTCCAGCATCGTCGCAATCCAACCCGACGAAGCGGCGTTAATCACCGCCCTGTGCCCCGAGCGCCCGGTGATCACCGTGCCGATGCCCGCAACCGCCGTCCCGCGCACCACCGCCCAGCCGCGCGCCTCGGCCAATCTGGTGTTTCTCGGCAGCGCCTCTTTGCCCAATCTCGATGGGCTGCGCTGGTTCCTCGAACAGGTCTGGCCGCGTTTGCGCCGCCAACGCCCCGATCTCACCCTCGACCTGCTCGGCGATTGCGCCCTCGCCCTCAACCCGCTGCCCGAGGCGGTGTATCGCCACGGCATCGTGCCCAACCTCGCCCCGGCTCTGCACCGCGCCAGCCTCGCCATCGCGCCGTTGCGCGCTGGCTCCGGCCTGAAAATCAAACTGCTCGACTATGCCCGCCACGGCCTGGTCACCATCGCCAGCCCCGCCGCCCTCGATGGCCTGGCCGCCGACCCGTCAAGCCCGTTCATCGCCGCCGCCACCGCCGCCGATTTCAGTCGCGCCATCACGGCCAACCTCGCCAACCCCCCCAATGACTGGCGCGCTTTATCCTATATCACCACCCATTACGGCCCCGCCCAAATTTTCGCGCCACTCGACGCGCTACTCACCGAAATCGCCGCCCCGCTCTAGAGACTGATCGTTTGGAATTGACGCGCATAATGCGCGGCAATGACAAGCGTTGCTCAGCCTCGCAAACAAAGCTAGAGCGCGTCAGATTGGCGCGACTGCGTCAAGCTGAACATATCGCGCTCTAACCACCGTCCCCCGCCTCCGTCGCAGGACCATTTCACCAACGAATCTATAAAGCGCATTCCTTAATATTCGGTGAATAAGCACCGTAATTTCCCAAATTATTTTCAGCGCCAAACCGCAACACCCTGAAATCTTTTGTCAAAAACCAGCAACAATCGATTGGCAGCTTGCGTGTTACATATTCTTAATTTACAACCTATGGTGTAAGCCCCGCCGCGTGAACTCCCCGAGGATCCGATGTCAAACCAACCACCCATCACCCTATCGCCGTCTTATCCCGCCGCCACCCTCACCGCCGGCAACACCATCAGCGTCGCCTCGGGCTATGCGGTCTCCAGCCTCTACACGCTCGGTTTCAACCCGTCCTTCACCAATGACGGCGTCATTCTCAGCAGCGTCAACACCTTGAACGACCCCAGCAACAGCGCGATCAATCTCGCTTCGGGCTCCGCTACCGACCAAACCCGCGTCATCAATAACGGTCAAATCACCGCGGTCGGCTATGGCGTGCGCATTTCCTCGGGTTCGGGCACCGGCAGCACCAATGCGGTGGTTGAAAATTACGGCACCATCATTGAAACCCAAACCATCGCCGGTAACGGCGCCGCCGCCGGCATCGCCTTCGGCCAAGGGGCCAATAATCAAGGCATGACCGGCACCATCCTCAATCACGGCCTGATCGAGGGCGGCTGGTCCGGCATTTATATCAAATCCTTCTACAAAAACGCCCATGACGTCATCACCAATTACACCGGCGCCACCATCAGCGGTGCCAACAATTTTGGTCTCGAAATCAATGGCTTCCAGGGCGGCTCGAACCCGCTGCTCGATACCGCCATCGTCACCAACCAAGGCATTATCGATCACGGCGTCGCCCTCTATGTCGCTGTGGGCAGCGCCACCCTGACCAATGCCGGCACCATCACCAAAGACGCCAATGGTGACGCGATTATCAGCACCAATACTGGCCTGCTCAATCTTGACCCGACCCAATCGATTGGCGGCGGCATCGCCACCTTCGGCGCGGGCTCAACCTTGCAACTCTCCGGCACGCCGGGCCAGGTCGGCGATCTCGCCAATCCGGGTTCCTATCTCGGCTTCACCACCCTCACTTTGGCGCAAAATGCCGATTGGTTGCTCGGCACCACCGGCGTCGCCACCAATCTCATCCGCTTCACCAACATCACCGATGCCAGCACCCTCAATCTGCTCGGCACCCTCTCCACCAGCAGCGCGATCACCCTCACCGCCAATGGCTCGGGCGGCTTTGGCACGGTAAATCTCGGCGCGGGCAGCACCATCACCGAAAGCGGCGCCAACCCGCTCGATGGTGCAGCCTACGCCAATGTTATCTACGCCAATCTATCCGGCGCCACCAACCCGATCAGCCTGATCAATCAGGGCGATCTAACCACCAGCAACGGCTCGGGCTCGGGCATCAAGCTAGAGGGCGCCTCACTAACATCCACGCCGCTCGACGCCCTGCTCACCAATGTCAGCACCGGCACCATCGCCGGTGGGCGGTACGGCGTCGATTTCGAAACCGCTGGCGCCAGCAGCAGCAATAGCGCATCCAGCAGCGCGATGATGGTCAATGCGGGCACCATCGAAGGCGGCCTCTCCACCGCCGCAGGCTTCCGCGCCGGCGTGGTGTTCGGGCGCGGCACCAGCGGCACCCTCACCAATACCGGCCTGATCAATGGCGAAACCGGTTATGGCGTCTATTTCAAAAACTACGGCAGTGGCACCGATATTGTCACGAACACCAGCGGCGGCATCATCGAGAGTGCTCTCGGCTCGGTCTCGGTGTTTATCAATCAAGCCACCTCCTCGAGCAGTGCGATTCAATCAGCGAACCTGTTCAATGCGGGCCTGATCCAACATGGCGTCGGCTTCCTCGATGTCGTCGGCGGCACCATCACCAATGCCGGCAGCATCGGCACCATCGGTGGCAGCGGCACCAACGCCAATTTCGCGGTGGTCGATAACAATCAAGGCGTGCTCAATCTCGACCCCACCCAATCAATTGGCGGCGGCATCGCGACCTTCGGCGCGGGCTCAACCCTGCAACTCTCCGGCACGCCGGGCCAAGTGGGTGATCTCGCCAATCCGGGCAGCTATTTCGGCTTCACCACCCTCAATGTGACCTCGGGTGCCGATTGGACGGTCGGCGCGGCGGCGAGCGTCTCCAGCTTCAACGGGCTGAATGCCCTCAATGATTTCGGCACGCTGAATATCGCGGGCTCGCTCGCCAATACGCTCGGCAGCTCGGCCTCGATCAATATGGAAGGCAACCTCGCTGGTGTCGCCAGCGTCGCTGATTTCACCGGCAACAATTCCAACAATGCGCTGGATAATTTCGGCGGCAATGATAAAATCGTCTTTGCCAGCCTCGCGAGTGCGGGCGCCGGATCGAGCCTGAGCGACAATTTCAACACCGCGACCAACATCCTGACCGTCACTGAAACCAACGCGGCGGGTGCGGTGGTTGGCACCTCGACAGTGCAGGTCACCGGCACGTCCGCGCTCAACAGCGCCTCCTTCGTCGATATTGAAGGGCCAGGCGGGGCGACGGTCGCGCTGGGTAGTTCGCAACTGACCGCGTCACCGGCGGGATCGCTATCCACCGGCGGCTCGATTTTCATCGATTACGGCCAGAGCGTCACCCTCGCTAACACCACCGGCATCGATACCATTCCGGTCACCTTCGGCACCCATGGCGCGATTGGCGCGCTGAACACGCTCGATCTGAACGGCACGGTCGCGGGCAGCAATTCGCCCTATCAAGGATCGATCAGCGGCTTTGGCTTGAATGATGATATTATTCTCGGCCCATCGGTGCTGCCGAGCGTCGCCACTGGCAGCGCCATAACATTGAGTTATAGCGGCAGCCTGCTCACCGCGAGCGAGGTCAATGCGGCGGGCTCGGTGATTGGCAGCACCACGCTCGATGTCGGCACCGGCTACGCGGCCAATTCGTTCGTGGCCCTGCTCGGCACTAACGGGGTCAATATCGAAACCCCGGCGACGGTGGATGAAAATCCGCTCACCTTCAGCGCAACCGGCACCGCGAGCTTCGAGAACCCGACCAATTATACCGGCGGCCTGGCGCCGGGCAATTCGATTGTTGCCGGTGAAACCGTGATCATCGCGGCGGGCACCGCCTCGATTGCCAGCTCCGCGCCGGTGAATAATGACGGCACCATCGAGGTCACCACCGCCAATACCGGCCTGATCGACAGCGCCCCGCTCACCGGCAATGGCACGGTGGTGCTGGGCAATGGCGGGGTGCTGACCCTGGCCAACGGCACCGGCACCACCACCAACACCATCGTCTTCGGCCCGGCCAGCGCGAGTGCGGCCAACACGCTCAGCCTCGATGGCAATGGCCCCGCCAGCTTTGGCGGCACCATCACCGGTATCGGTGCCAACGACACCATCGATCTCGGCGGCTCGGTTCTGCCGACGCCGAGTTCAGCGAGCAATATCACCCTCAATTTCAACACCAGCACCGATCAACTCACCCTCACCGATAGCGTCAGCGGCACGCTCTACACGGATCGTCTGCAATTTGCCGGGGTGGTGCCGGGCACCTTCGCGGTCAGCCTGGTCAATGGGACTATCGTCATCACCGATATTCCCTGCTTCGCCGCCGGCACCAAAATCCTCACCCCGCGCGGTCAAATCGCCGTCGAA
Source organism: Pseudomonadota bacterium (assembly GCA_021828605.1). The sequence goes on from JAJZEG010000236.1 coordinate 7,219, forward strand.
CATCTCGCCATCGGCGATGACGTGATTTCCGCCCGCGATGGGAACGTACGAAAAATCATCTGGACCGGCCAGCGTCGGATCAATTTGCGCCAGCACCCACACCCCGAAAAAGTAACGCCGGTGGTGATCCGCGCCGGCGCGTTTGGTCCCGGCATGCCCAAACGCGATCTGTCCCTCTCACCCGATCATGCTCTATTCATCGATCAGCATTTGATCGAAGTCAAAAATTTGCTGAATGGCGCAACCATTTTCCAAAATAACGCCTGCGCCACCATCGATTACCACCATATCGAACTCGATCAGCATGACGCGTTATTCGCCGAAGGTCTGGCCGCCGAATCTTATCTGGAAAGCGGCAATCGCGGTAATTTCAGCGCCGATGCCAGCCCCATCGCCTTGCACGCCGATTTCGTCACCGCCTGCCGCGCTTGCGCCTGCGCCCCCTTGCTCACCGATGGGCCAATTCTGCGCGCCACCCGCCAAAAATTGCTGGATCGCGCCGAACAATTCGGCTTCTGGCGCGCCACCCAATTCGATCTGACGCTGCGCATCGCCAACCGCGTCATCCCCGGTCGCTCCACCCGCCGCGGTGAAATCAGTTTCAATCTCCCCGCCAATACCACCCAAATCACCCTGCTCAGCTCAACCGGCATCCCGGCTCATCTCGCGCCGGACCCCACCGACCACCGCGTGCTCGGCGTCGCCCTCGTCAGCCTCACGTTGCACACCGCCAGCCACGCCCAAATCATCGACCTGCTCGACCCCACCCATCGCGGCCTGCACCCGCCCGAAAGCGGTCATCGCTGGACCAACGGTCGCGCCGAAATCACCCTGCCGCCAACCCAAGGCCCAGCAACCCTCACCCTCACCCATCACGGCCAAGCCCCCCGCTGGGCAACCCACCCCAATTTTCCTCTTTCGCAGATACCCGCTCCTGTGCCATAAACTAACACCATGTCAGAAACCTTCTCTCCCACCGAAACCCTGAAAGCGATCATCACCACCCTGAAACGCACCATCTTCGGTGTGGGCAATCAGGCGCGCGTTGAAACAGCTCTCCTCTTCGCCATCCAAGCCCGCCTTAACCGCCTTTTGCACCGCTTTAATGCGCTCCTGCTCCGCCCGCCCTCCTTGCTTCCCCCTCCCCCTCGTGGGGAGGGCCGGGGTGGGGTTGGGGTGCAATCCGAGAGTCGTGGGGGACAATCAAAGAGTCTTGAATTACCAACGCCGGAATCCACAAAAATCAAAATCCCCACCAGCAAAAACTGGCTGGGCAAACGCATGCCCAGCTATCTGATCAACGGGTTGCGCTATGAGGTCGATCATTTCCTCGCCCAACCCGAAACCATCGCCCTCGTCGCCCAAACCCCGCAACTCGCCCGTCAAGTTTTTCGTCCCCTCTGCCGCTTCTTCTCACTCCCGATCCCACTCTACCTGCAACTCCCCCCCAGAGTCCGCAAACCGCGCCCGGCGCGCTTACGCAAACCCAAACCCAAGCCAATCAAACCACCAAAACCCCCCGAACCCACTTTTCTTGAATACCTGCTCGCCAAATACCCACCCACCGACAATTTTATTCCCGCCACCAGCCAAATCCGAAAAATTTTCTCCCGGTAAGGCGCGCATAAACACGCCTAAATCGTTACGCGTCCGAAATAAAAAACCGGCGGCGCTTGACAATTCCAGCCCGAGTGAGAAACCCGCCCGATGCATCCTGTCCTCGCCGACCTATTGATCCTTGCCCAGGTGCTGATGATCGATCTGGTCCTGGCGGGCGATAATGCGGTCGTCATCGGCCTCGCGGTCGCGCGCCTCAACCCCGATCAGCGCAAACGCGCCATTCTGATCGGCATTGCCGCCGCCACCATCCTGCGCATCGGCCTGGCTTTGGTCGCCTTGCATCTCATCTCGATCATCGGCCTCACTTTCGCTGGCGGGATTCTGCTCCTCTATGTCGCCTGGAAATCCTGGCGCGAATTTTCTCACCCCGTCCTCCAACCACCCGGCGCGGCACCGCCCGGCCTTAGTGCCGCGATCCTGCGCATCCTGATCGCCGATCTCTCGATGAGCCTCGATAATGTGCTGGCCGTCGCCGGTGCCGCGCGCAACCATCCCTGGCTGCTCGCGGGCGGGCTGATCGTCTCCATCGGCCTGATGGGCCTCGCCGCGCAACTGGTCGCCCGCCTGCTCGCCCGCCATCGCTGGCTGGTTTGGGCAGGCCTCGCCATTGTGTTATATGTCGCTCTCACCATGATTTGGGATGGTTGGGTGCAAATCGCTCCGCGTCTGATGATACTATCGACCGGTCGCGCGCCATGAGCGACGCCGCGCTCGTGATCGAGGCCAATCCAACCAGCATCGCCGTGCAGTTTCGCGGCGACCTGACCGTGCAAACCATCGCCCCAATCTGGTCGCGCGCCCTCGCCGCCATCGATCCGAGCCGCGCTTTCACCCTCAATCTCACCGATGCCCCGATCATCGATACCTCTGGTGCTGCGTTGCTGCTCACCCTGGAGCGCACCCATGGCGGCCAAGTCACCTGGCTTGGCTTGAACGCCGAGCAAGCCAAGCTCCTCACCCAACTGCGCGCCGCTCTGCCCGCCGATGATCACGCCCCGCCGAGCCCCGCCACCCGCCTATCGCGCAGCATCGGCCAAACCGCGCTGATTCGCATCGGATTTTTCGGCGAAACCATTCTCGCCACCATCGGCCTGCCCGCCAAACTCCGCTTTTTGCGCGGTGCCGAGTTTTTCCGCCTGGTTGATCGCGCGGGCACCCAGGCTCTGCCCCTGGTCGCGATGATGGGTTTTTTGATCGGCATGATCCTGGCGTTCCAATCCGCGATCCCGATGCGCCAGTTCGGTGCCGATATCTATGTCGCCGCCTTGGTCTCGATCTC
>JAJZEG010000082.1 GCA_021828605.1 Pseudomonadota bacterium
CGATCTAGTTTGTCAAGAAATCGGCGATGACCGCCGATGAGGTCGCGCGGATCGGGCTGGACGCGCTGGCGAAGGGGCGCTCAAGCGTGGTGGCCGGGGCGATGAATGCGGCGATGGCGTTTGGCACGAGGTTTGCCCCGCGCGCGTTGGCCGCGAAAATTGCGTTTCGAACCGTCAAACCGTAACCGATTGACATGGCGCAAAGCGCGCAAACGATCCATGCGGAACTGATCGCCGTTTTAGTTGCGGTGACGCAAGGGGTTCCGCGCGTGCTGACATTGGCGGATGGCAGCACCTTACCCGAAGGACCGTTAGAGCCCACGCATCGCTCGTTGCAGGCGGGGTTGCGCGCATGGGTTGAGCAGCAAACCCATCATCCGCTCGGTTATGTTGAGCAGCTCTACACCTTTGCCGATCAGGCACGGCGCTTCGAGGCCCGCGGTGCGGAGCGCAGCATCTCGATTTCCTATTTGGGATTAACCCGCGAGGCGGCGCCGGACGGGATGATTTCCTGGCAGGATTGGTATCGGTATTTTCCCTGGGAAGATCAACGGGGAGGATCGGCGTTAGATGGCCGGATTACCGCTGGATTGGCGCGTTGGCAGGGCCGCGATGCCGCCCGGCGGATGCGCGTGGCGCACGCTTTTGGGCTCGATGGCATCGCCTGGAATGAGGAGCTGGTGCTGGCGCGCTATCAGCTTTTATACGAGGCCGGGTTGGTGCAGGAGGCGGTGCGCGATGGTCGCTTAGCGCATGGTGAACTGGTGATCGGGAGTGCGATGGTGGCGGATCATCGGCGGATTCTCGCGACCGCGATCAGCCGGTTGCGGGCCAAAATCAAATATCGGCCTGTTGTGTTTGAATTGATGGCGGAAAGCTTTTCCCTGCTTGATTTGCAACGCTGCGTCGAGGCGTTGGCGGGGCAGCGTGTGCATAAATCGAACTTTCGCCGGGTGATGGAGGGTCAAAATCTGTTGGAAGAGACCGGGAAACTTACCTCCGGGCCGGGGCGACCGGCGAAATTATTCCGGTTTCGCGCAGCGGTTCGCACTGAGCGCGATGTCAGCGATACCCGTGTGCCAACGATGCGGACTTGACTTTGCCTGGACCCGTCACATTATACCGTGCTCGTCGCGGCCCTGCCGCATTTTTTTGAACCTATATTATACTCAATTTGAGTATAATGGAGCGATGAATGGTCCTGTTGGTTACCGATCCTGCCTATGCCGCGCTGGCGCATCATATGCCGCCTGCGGAGTTTGCGTTGTTGCAGGAGGATATTTCCGCGATCCGCGCGCTGAAACGCACGCGCAATGCGATTATTCTGGCGCATAATTATCAGACGCCCGAAATTTATCACGGGGTGGCCGATATTACCGGCGATAGTTTGGCGCTGGCGCGGGAGGCTGCCACCGCGCAGGCCGATGTGATTGTGATGGCGGGCGTGCATTTCATGGCCGAGACCGCGAAATTGCTTAATCCAGGTAAAACCGTGCTGATCCCGGATTCCCGCGCGGGCTGTTCGCTTGCGGAGAGCATTACCGCTGAGGATGTGCGCGGCTTGCGCGCGCGCTATCCCGGCGTGCCGCTGATTGCCTATGTGAATACTTCGGCGGCGGTGAAGGCCGAGGTGGATTATTGCTGCACGTCGGGCAACGCGAAACAGGTGGTCGAGTTCGCGGCACGCGCGGCGGGGACCGACCGGGTGGTGATGCTGCCGGATCGGTATCTGGCGGCGAACACCGCGCGCGATACGGCGGTGCAAATTATTCCCTGGGATGGTGCCTGCGAGGTGCATGAACGCTTCACCCGCGCCGATATCGCGCAGGTGCGCGCGCAATATGATCAGGTGACGGTGCTGGCCCATCCGGAATGCCCGGAGGAGGTGATCGCGGCGGCGGATTTCTCCGGATCGACGGCGGGAATGGTGCAGTTCATCGCGCAAAATCAACCAAAACGGGTGGCGCTGATCACTGAATGTTCGATGAGCGATAATTTGGCGTCGCAGTTCAAGGCCGTTGAATTCGTCAAACCCTGTAATTTGTGCCCGCATATGAAGCGGATCACGCTGGGCAAGATCCGTCAGGCGCTGGAGACGATGCAGGAGGCGATCGAGATCGAGCCGGACCTCGCCGCGCGGGCGCGGGTTTCAGTCGAGCGAATGCTCGCGATATGAACGCGCTTTCGGCCCTCGCCGATCGGCCGGTGATTATTGGCGCTGGGTTGGCCGGGCTGGCCGCCGCGTTGGAGGCCGCTCCGCGCCCGGTGGTGCTCATCACGGCGGGGACGCTGAGCGATGGGGCGGCGAGTCTGTGGTCGCAAGGCGGGATCGCGGCGGCGATTGGTGCCGATGATAATGTGGCGCTGCACGGCGCGGATACGTTGGCGGCGGGAGATGGGCTGTGCGATCCGGTGGCGGTGGCGCGGATTATCGGTGCGGGCCCGTCGGTTATTGAGCGGTTGGTCGGTCTGGGGGTTGAATTTGACCGTGATGCCTCCGGGCAGATCGCGCTCGGGCTGGAGGCGGTGCATGGGCGGCGGCGGATCGTGCATGTGCGTGATCATACTGGTGCGGCGGTTACCGCGGCGGCAGCGGCGGCGGTGCGTAAGGCTGCGCATATCACGCTGATTGAACATGCGGCGGCGCTGCATATTGCGGTGCGTGACAATCGGGTGGTCGGGGTTTGGATTGCGACCGGCGATGGCGTGCAGTTTTTGCGCAGTGGCGCAGTGTTGCTCGCGACTGGCGGGGCGGCGGGATTATATCGGGCTTCCAGCGCACCAGGCGGGGCCACCGGATCGGGCATTGCCTTGGCGGCGGAGGCCGGGGCGGTGTTGCGGGATTTGGAGTTCATGCAGTTCCACCCGACCGGCTTGGATGCCGGGGCCTCGCCTTTGCCGTTAATTTCCGAGGCGGTGCGCGGCGAGGGTGCGGTGCTTGTTGATGAGACCGGCGCGCGGTTCATTGATGAATTGCTGCCGCGCGATGTCGTGGCGCGCGCGATTCATGCCCATCAAGCTAAGGGTCATCGCTGCTTTTTGGATGCGACGGCGATTGGCGCGCGGTTTGCCACGCGGTTTCCCTCGATTGCCCAGGCGTGTTTGCGCGCGGGGATCGATCCGGCGCATCAACTGATCCCGGTGACGCCGGTGGCCCATTATCACATGGGCGGGATTGCCGTGGATGCGGCTTGTCAAAGCACGGTGCCGGGGCTGTTTGCTGCGGGTGAGGTAGCGAGCACTGGCCTGCACGGGGCGAACCGGTTGGCGAGCAATTCGCTGCTTGAGGCGTTCGTGACCGGGGCGGATGTTGGATTTTTGTTTCGCACACTGGATGCGGCGGGCGGTGATCCGGGATCAGCATTTGCGTCGGCGTCTAGCGTTCGCGGCGGACAAATTGATGGGGTGCGCCAAATTATGGATCGGGATTTGTTCGTGCAACGCAATCGCGCGGGGATGCGCCGGGCGATTGCCGCCTTGTTGCCCAAAGCACAGCATGATCCGGCTGCTTTGGTGGCGTTGATGATTGCGGTCAGCGCGCATGATCGGCTGGAGAGCCGGGGTGGCCATGCGAGCCTTGATCATCCCGCGCGCGGCAGCGGGCCGCCGGTATCGTCGCAAGTGACCCTCGTTGAGGCTTTGCAGCGGGCGCGGACGATTTTGCGTCCGAGGATTGCGGCATGAGCCTGCCTGATTTGCTGATTGAACCGGTTGTCCGTGCGGCTTTGGCGGAGGATTTGGGGCGGGCGGGTGATATCACCAGCGAGGCGGTTATTCCGGCGGAGGTGCGCGCGACGGTTAATTTCGTGGCGCGCGAAGCAGGCGTGATTGCCGGGATTGATTGTGCGCGGATTGCCTTTGCGCTGCTCGATCCGAGCCTGTTGTTCGTCGGCCGGATCGCCGATGGTTCGCCGGTGGTGCCGGGTTCGGTGATTGCCAGCGTGGCCGGGGCGGCGCGGCCGATTTTGGCGGCGGAGCGGGTCGCGCTGAATTTCCTGGCCCAACTTTCTGGCGTGGCCACTGCGACGGCAGGGATTGTCGCCGCGATTGCGCATACCAAAGCGCGGCTGAGCTGCACCCGCAAGACCGTGCCGAATTTGCGATTTTTGCAAAAATACGCGGTGCGGGCTGGCGGCGGGGCCAATCATCGGTTTGGGCTGGATGATGCGGTGCTGATCAAAGACAACCACATCGCCATCGCCGGTGGAGTGGGGATCGCGATTGCGCGGGCGCGGGCGGCGATTGGCCATTTGGTGAAAATCGAGTGCGAGGTCGATACGCTGGCGCAGTTGGAGCAGGCATTAGCGGCGGGGGCCGATGCGGTATTGCTCGATAATATGGACCCGGCGATGCTGCGCGCGGCAGTGGCGATGATTGATGGTCGGGCCATTGCCGAGGCCTCCGGGCGGATTACCCCCGCGAGCGCACCGGCGATTGCTGAGAGTGGGGTGGATTTGATTTCGGCGGGGTGGCTAACCCATAGTAGTCGCGCTTTGGATATTGGTCTCGATTTTGTGGAGTAATCGGCTCATGGCACGCACCCCGATGATGACGGCGAGTTTGCTTGGGATCGCCGGGACGGTTCCGATGATTATGTTGTTCACGATTATCGCGACGCGTCCGCTCTCGGCGCCGGTCGCGAGCGTGAGCCTGATTGATTATGGCGCGGTGATATTAAGCTTTCTGGGCGCTGTGCATTGGGGTTTTGCACTGGAACCGGGCGGCATGGTGGGTGATGCGCGGGCGAATGACCAACGGTTGGTGTTCGGGGTGTTACCGGCGCTGATCGGGTTTTTGGCGCTGGTTTGCGTGAGCCCGCTCGGCGCGCCGCGATTGGCGTTGGCAGTGTTGATCGCTGGATTTTTTGCAACCATCCTGGCCGAGACGGTGGGTAAAGGCCGGGAATTGGTGCCGGCGCGCTATCTGGTGCTGCGCTGGGTGATCAGTTTGGTGGTGTTGGTGGTTCTGGTGGCGACCTTGTTCATCACTTTGGTGGGGATGCGGCAGGCTTAGGGTGCGAAAAATGATTGCAAGGGGGTTGTCGCGCGCGTATATAAGTTGACGAGATTTATATACGGAGCAAAAAACCGATGGCGCTGAGTTTGAAGGATCTGGAGACTGATCGGCTCGCGCGCGCGGTTGCGTCCTTGACCGGCGAGAGTTTGACGGATGCGGTGCGCACCGCTTTGGCTGAACGGCTGGAGCGTGAGCGGTTGCGGCGCGGGCAGTCGGCGGGCTTGGCCGCGCGGCTGCGGGCGATTGGCGAGAAATGCGCTTCATTGCCGGATATTGATCTGCGCGCGCCCGAGCAGATTATCGGTTATGATGATCAGGGCCTTTGGCAATAATTGATGGTGATCGATAGTTCGGCGCTGATCGCGATATTATTTCGCGAGCCCGATGCGGCACTCTATGAAGCCGCGTTGGCCGGGGCACGGTTACGATTACTCTCGGCGGTGATCCGGGTTGAGCTTTCGCTTGTGGTCGAAGGCCGCAAGGGAGATGCCGGGCGGCTGATCCTCGATCAGTTTTTGGCCGCTGGCGATTTTGAGATTGTCAGTGTGACGGCCCACCATGCCAGCTTGGCGATTGAGGCGTTCCGCCGCTTTGGTAAAGGGCGGCATCAGGCCGGATTAAATATCGGTGATTGTTTTTCCTACGCGCTCGCCGCCGCGACCGGGTTTTCGCTGCTCTATAAGGGCGATGACTTTAGTCACACCGATATACGCAGCGCGCTCGGGTGAGCGATACCTCGACCAAAAAAAGGAGCGTGACTCTGCGAGCCCCGCTCCTAACTTTTTGTTAATTCCGATCAGAACGCGGCGTCTTCGAATTCCATCATGGTTGCCGAGCCGGTGCGGATGGCAGCAAGCAGGGCGCCGGTTTGCGGCAGCAGTCGCTCGACGAAGAACTTCGCTGTTTGCACCTTGGCGCGATAGAACTGACCCTGGCCTTCTTCCTCGGCTTTCGGTGCGGCGATGGCGACCATGCGCGCCCAGACGAAGGCGAGCGCAGTCAGGCCGAACAGGCGCAAATAATCGACCGAAGCGGCGCCGACCTCATCATAGTTCCCCATCGCGTTTTCCATGATGAAGCCGGTCGCTTCCTGCATATGCTCAAGCGCCTGCTGGAGCGGTCCGAGGAAAGGTTCGAGCGCCTCGTTATCGGCATGCGCCTCGATGAACTCCATCACCGGATCCATGAAGTGGGTGAGCAGACGCCCGCCATCCTGGGGCAATTTACGACCAACCAGATCGAGCGCCTGGATGCCGTTGGTGCCTTCATAGAGCATCGAGATGCGTGCATCGCGGACATATTGTTCGATGCCGTGATCGCGAATATAGCCGTGCCCGCCATAGGTTTGCACCGCGAGCGAGGCGATTTCAAAGCCCATATCGGTGAACATCGCCTTGACCACCGGGGTCATCAGCGAGGAGAAATCATCGGCAGATTGTTTCGCATCCTCATCGGTGGATTTGGTCAGGATTTCAAGCTCGCGCGCAACCCAACCGGCGAGACCCCGACAGCCTTCAATATAAGCGCGCATGGTCAGCAGCATGCGGCGAACATCGGGATGCACCAAAATTGGATCAGCTTGCTTATCCGGCGCCTTGGTGCCGGTGAGCGAACGGCCTTGGATCCGGTCGCGGGCATAGCTGACCGCGTTCTGATAGGCGATTTCGGCGACGCCCAGCCCCTGAATCCCGACCGAGAGACGTTCGGTGTTCATCATTTTGAACATCCCGGCGAGGCCCTTATGCGGCTCACCGACCAGCCAGCCTTTGGCGCCATCGAAGCTCATCGCGCAGGTGGCCGAGGCCTTGATCCCCATTTTATGCTCAATCGCGGTGCATTGCAGGCCGTTGCGCTGACCGAGCGAACCATCCTCGCGGACCAGGAATTTCGGCACCACGAACAGCGAGATCCCCTTCACCCCGCGCGGCGCGTCTGGTAGGCGGGCGAGCACCAGATGGATGATGTTTTCGGTCAGATCATGCTCACCGGCGCTGATGAAGATTTTATTGCCGGTGATGCTGTAGGAGCCATCATCGTTCGGCTCGGCCTTGGTGCGCAGCATGCCCAAATCGGTGCCGCAATGCGGCTCGGTGAGGCACATGGTGCCCGACCATTTGCCGGTCACCAGATTGGGCAAATAGGTTTGCTTTTGTTCCTCGGTGCCCGCATGCGACAAAGCCACATAGGCGCCATGGGTCAGCCCGGGATAAAGACCGAACGCGACATTGGCCGAGCACAGCATTTCCTCGACCATCATTGCGGTCGGGATTGGCATGCCCTGCCCGCCCCATTCCGGTGATGCGGCCATCGCACCCCAGCCGCCGTCGCAGAAGGCTTTATAGGCCTCTTTGAAGCCGGTTGGCGTGCGAACCACGCCGTTTTCATAGACACAGCCTTCGAGATCGCCGATTTGATTAATCGGGAACAAGACGGTCTCGGCCAGTTTTGCGGCTTCTTCCAGCACTGAATCCATCAATTCCGGGGTGAAATCGGCGTTGCCGGGCAATTCGGTGATGGCGCTGCTGTCAAATAATTCGTTCAGGACGAAGCGCATATCCTGGATCGGTGCTTGATAGACGGGCATAGGTAAAACTCCTGTTCACATGTCGATGATAGCAGAGAGATAGGTTTTATATCAGTTACGCAAGGGTTTTCCTGTGTCGATAATATGCTTGATCCGCGCTTGGGTTTCCTTGGTGCGAAACAAGGCCATGAACGCCTCGCGCTCCAAATCCATAATCGCTGATTGCGGTACCGGATCGATAATATCGATATCACCGCCGGTGACCACGCGAGCGAGCTGGGTTGCGACAGTCACGTCATGGGCGGTGGCGATGCCCTTTTTGTGGAACTCCGCAACCACCATCGCGAGGCCAGCGCGCGCGGTGGCGCCGGGAAGCTGCAACGGTGCCGGTTCGGGAGGCGGCACATAACCCGTCACCATGGCCAGCGCCCGCGCCTTGGCATCGGCCAACACCCGGGTGCGGTTCATGGTGATGCCATCGGTCGGGCGGAGGAATTTCAACTCCTGCGCTTCGGCTGCCGACAGGCTGACCTTTACCGTCGAGATCATCTCGAACACTTTAGCAACGGCGGGCATCGGGCCTTTCGGCATTTTCGGATCGGCCTGCCAGCGGGTGAGCATTTGGGTGCAGCCGCCCCAGCCTGGAATCAGGCCGACACCGGCTTCAACCAGGCCGATATAGGTTTCCGCATAGGCCTGGACCGCTGCACAATGCAGCAGAATTTCGCAACCCCCGCCCAACGCGCGCCCGGCGGGCGCGGCAACGATCGGGATCGGCGCGTTGCGCATCAGCTGATAGACGCGTTGACCATCCTTGATCGACCCTTCGATTTTGCCCCACATCCGCAAATTGGCGGCGAACATCGCCAACCCGAGATTGGCGCCCACCGAGAAATTTTCCTTGCCCGGACCCGCACGCAAATCCTCGGAATAAATCACCATCGCCTTGTAGGATTTTTGCACCAACGTCATGGTTTTCTCAAGCAGCGAGAGGATATCACCATCGAGCGCATTCATGATCGAGTGGAACTCGACGCACAGCACGCCGTCGCCAATGTCCCAGACTGATGCTGACTTATTGCCCAGCACCGGCTTGGCGCCGCGCTTGACATCTTCGAGCAGCAACACGCCCGTCGGACGCACGACCGGGCGATAGGTTCCATCCAAACCAAATTGCAGCAAATTGCGGCCATCGGTTTTATAAAATTTGCCATCGCCGATTTTGGCGAGCACGGGTGGCACCGGCAGCGATAATTCGGCGAGCTTGCCCGCGACATAAGACGCGCCCAATTTGTCGATCAGCTCGAACGGGCCGTATTTCCAGGTATAGCCGAGGCGCATCGCCTCATCGATGCTCGCGACATCGGGGGCGATTTCACCGAGCAGCGACGCGGCATAAGCCAGCACCTGACCCAGCACACCCCAAGCATATTGGCCGGGCTTGGATTTGGCGCCGACCAGTTTTTTGAGGTCTTTTTTGGCATCCGACACTTCGGAGATTTTCGGCCGGACGGTGGGGCGCCATTCCAGGCGACCTTGTGCGGCGGCGGAAAGCGACAAGGTTTCCTTGACCCGATCAGCGCCTTTGCCCTTGCTGCGGTAAAATCCGCCTTTGCCTTTTTTGCCGGTATAGCCTTCAGCGATCAGCTTTTCGACCATGGAAACGTCACGGTTCATGGTATGGAATGGATCCGATTTCGGCAGCAGCCGGGCGAGCGAGGCATTCACATGGGGCCCGAGATCGATGCCCACCAAATCCAGCAGGCCGAATACGCCGGTCGAGGGAAAGCCCATCGGCTTGCCCATGATCGCGTCGGCTTCTTCGACTTCAAGACCGAGATCGAGCGCCAAAATCATGGCCGATTGGATCCAATAGGTGCCGATCCGATTGGCGATGAAGCCCGGCGTATCGTTGCAGATGATCACCGACTTGCCGAGCATGACATCGCAGAATTGCTGAAGCTTACGCACGGAATCCGGCGCGTTGGCCGGGCTGGTCACCAGTTCCAACAAGCGCATATAGCGCGGTGGATTGAAGAAATGGGTGATCATGAAATCAGGCTTGAGGCTGTCGACCATGCCAGCGGTGAGTTCGGCCAGGGGGATGGTCGAGGTGTTGGAGGACACCACCGAGCCGGGCTTACGCACGCTGGCGAGGCGGGCATAGAGGGCTTGTTTAATATCGAGCCGTTCGATCACCGCTTCGACGATCCAGTCACATTCGGCCAGACTGTCGAAATCATCCTCGGTATTGCCCGGCGTGATCAGGCGCGCGGCGGCGCTGGACATCAGCGGATTGGGCTGGGTTTTTTTGAACCGCTCGATCGCCGCTTTGGCGATGGCGTTACGATCCTCGCTGCCCGGCTTGACGATATCGAGCAGCTTGACCTTGATTCCGGCATTGGCGACGTGAGCGGCAATCGCCGCCCCCATCACGCCTGCGCCGATCACGGCGACTGATTTAATATCGGACATCAAACCGCCTCCAGCACCGTGGCGATGCCTTGACCACCACCGATACATTGGGTGGACAACGCGTATTTGCCACCTTCGCGCTTGAGCAGCTGTGC